>JASFQO010000020.1:0-12035 GCA_050115405.1 Bacillota bacterium | reverse complement strand
CCACAGCCGGGACGGGTACGGAGGCCGACCCTTGGGCCGTAATCACCAATGAGGCGACCAACGAAAAAATCGGTTACGGCAACTCCTTTACATTTCCGGTACTGTCGGTAGTTGACCCGGAGCTGATGCTTTCGGTCCCGCAACGGTTCACGGCTTATCAAGGCTTTGACGCGCTTTTTCATTCCACGGAAGGCTTTATAGCCAATATCGCCACACCTATCAGTGACGCCTATGCGCTTAAAAGCATTGAATTGATAGCAGCCTACCTGCCTTCGGCGGTCCGGGCCGGCGGGAATCTCAAGGCCCGAACTCAGGTGGCGCTGGCTAACACGCTTTCCGGAATGGTCGAATCCACTTCCAGTTGCACCTCGGAACACTCGATGGAACATGCCCTTAGCGCTTATCATCCGGATTTGCCCCACGGGGCGGGACTTATTATGTTATCTGAAGCCTATTACACTTTCTTTGCCGCCAAAGTTCCCGACCGATTTGTCGCCATGGCTAGAGCTATGGGGGTTAACACGGAATCACTCCCGTTAGAAGACCGCCCCCGCTCTTTTGTCAAGGCGTTACTGAAGCTACAAGCGGATTGTGGTGTCACTGATCTTAAAATGTCCGACTATGGGATTAAAAAAGAAAATCTCCCGAAGCTTGCGGAAAACGCCCGTCAAACCATGGGAGGACTTTTTAAGGTAGATCCTTATCCCCTAACCCCGGAGGAGACTGTCATAATAATGAATAACGCTTATAAATGAATTAATTGAGGTAAAGTTGCCGCGGCTGTCGGCGCCGGCGACGCCTCCGTCTCCTGTTCCAACTGTTGCAATAATCGGGCGCAATAAAACGCGTATTTGGATTGCGCCGCTTCCGGGGCCATAATTTTAAAAAACCTGGCTGCTTCCATCCGATCCCCGGCTGCTAATAAATTTTTACCATAAAAGTAAATCGCGGCGCTTCTGATAAAGAAATCTTTGACATTAAACAGCTTTAACCAGTACGGATTGGCTTTAATCGGTTCCGGAGTATTCTGCAGCGCCCAGGCCAATTGTAATTGCAGTCTGGTGGTCAAGTCGGGATTTTTTAAAGGACGCGCTTCCCAAGGGGCTAAAATATGTAAGGTTGCGGCGTAATTATGATGGATATTGAGAAATTCGGCATAATTGATGACCGGTTCGGCTGCGTCGGGGAAACGGACCATGGCCCGCCTATGTAACAATAACAAAAAAGCCGCATCCACCTTAAAAGCGAGACTCTTTTGATAACTGGCATAGTCATGCCGGTTGGCCCGGGAAAGCAAAAAACTCGCCAACTCCCGGTTATGCTTGTCGGTCAGATCGGAAGCCGCCGCCAAAAAAGCCCGCAGCTCCCGGCTCCACTGCGGTTTGTCCTGATAATACAGGAGTAATCCCTGGTAAAATTGCCAGTCGCGTTTATGGGTCAATTTGGCCAAAGCTTGTAACGCTCCCAAAGCCTGTTGATAATTGCCGACCGTCGCTTCGAACTTAAATGCGGTCCAATACAACTGTTTGGAGGCGGAACCCGGCAAAGCCGCGCCCTGCCATAAGGCTTGTTGCGCCTGGGCCAACTCTCCATGTTGCAGCAAAGTAGCGGCCAATTCGGCGTAAACCGCCGCCTGATCCGGATAGAGTTTAATGAGCGCCCGATATACTTTCAGCGCCCCGGCCAAGGCGTTGCGTTCCGCCAACATTCCCGCCAAAGTACAGCAGAAAGATTGCGTCTCATCCGATTGGGCGGCGCCGGCCTGCAAATCCGGCAAAAGCGCCAGCAATTCCGGCGTCATAACGGCCTGCGCATATAGATAAGCCAATCCCTCCCTAATGTCGGCCCGGTCCGGATCAAGTTCCAAACATTTGCGCCACGGTTCGGCCACGACTCGGGCCACCGATTGCGGGATCAGCAACGGAGCCGGTTGGGAATAGCCGTTGGTTTTCTGGTAAATCGACTCATTAATAAGGGTATGAGCGGCTGCTGTCCGGGCCAAGCGCTCGTTGAGAATCAGATTGCCCTGCATCATCAGGATATCGACATTATTGGGATCATCACCCAGATACCACCCGATCTGCTGTTGGGCCAATTCATAACGGCCCGCTTTAATCAGATCTCCAATCAGCGTCACCGCCTCCGGCGGCGTGGCGGCATGGCAGCGCAACGCTCCAACCGTTAGCCAGATTAAGGTGATCGCCATTTCCAGCCACTTCTTCATCCTATTTTCCCCCGCCTTGCATAGTTGTTCTCTACGCTTTTTCGTCATAGGTTGACAACTTCCTGCTTAAAAAAGAAGTTTGGCCTTACCGGCCAAACTTCTTCAAATACGTCGCCTTCCACAATTCAACCAGCGGGATGGACGCCAGCGATAACAGCGCTACGTAAAACCAGTGTTTAAAATCCAAAACGGTCAAACTAAATATTTCCCGGAATAAGGGGATCAGCATCACCACTAACTGGAAAAGCCCCGAAATGACCACGGCGCCCCATAAAAAGCGATTGGGCGCCATACCCCGCTTAAAAATCGATTCTTTAATCGAACGGAAATTAAACACATGGACTAGTTGTGAAAAACTCAAGGTGGCAAAAGCCATGGTCCGCGCCTGGTCGACATTGCCGTGGAATTTCCAGCCAATCGTAAAGGCTAAAAGCGCGAATCCGCCGATACCCAATCCTTCCAAAAAAATACTGCGTTTCATGCCGGCTTCAAAGACGCCCGCATCTTTACGACGCGGTTTTCGATCCATGATGCCCGGTTCCACCGGTTCCATCCCCAATGCCAAAGCCGGTAAACTGTCGGTCACCAAATTGACCCACAGGATTTGAATCGCTAAAAGCGGTACCGGATACCGAAGTAAAATGGCTAAAAGAATCGTCAAAATTTCGCCGATATTACATGATAACAGAAAATAAATCGCTTTTTTAATGTTTTCATAGATGATCCGGCCTTCGCGAACCGCGCCTACGATGGTGGTGAAATTATCGTCAGCCAATACCATTTCCGCGGCACCTTTGGCCACATCGGTCCCGGTAATGCCCATCGCGGCGCCGATATCGGCCCGTTTCAAGGCCGGAGCGTCGTTTACCCCGTCGCCGGTCATCGCGACCACATGGCCTTTTTGACGAAAAGCATCGACGATCCGGACTTTATTTTCCGGGGAAACCCGAGCGTAAACCGCTACCTGTTCAACCTGCGCGTCAAGCTCCGCCTTACTTAACCTGTCTAATTCCTGCCCGTTTAAGACCAACTGATCCCGACTGAGCAGCCCTAATTCGGTCGCAATCGCGGCGGCGGTCTCCCGGTGGTCCCCGGTAATCATCACCGGCAAAATTCCGGCTTTTTGACACTCGGCAATCGCAGCGCGCGCCTCCAAGCGCGGCGGGTCAATCATGCCCCAAAATCCGACAAAAATCAAATCCGCTTCCACTTGGTCAAGTTGAATTTGACCAACTTCCGGCAGGCGTCGGACGGCTACTCCCAATACCCGCAGAGCTTGGCGGGCCATCCCGGCGTTTACTTGGAGCAATTCCTCCCTAGCTTCCGGTTCCAAACCAACAACCCCATTGGGGGTCAAGTAGGCGTTACACCGTTGTAAAACCATATCCGGAGCGCCTTTGGTAATCGCCCATAACCCGTCGGGCCCTGCGGCTTCAATTTGGCGCAGATGCTGTTCCGGAAGGCTCCCCTGATGAATCGTAGTCATCAATTTCCGGCCCGAATCAAACGGAATTTCCAGCACTCTGGGGTAACTTTCGGACAACCGGGCCTGTTCCAGACCAACCTTGGCGGCCACCACTACTAAAGCTCCTTCGGTCGGGTCGCCGACAATTTTCCAAACTTCCCGGTTTTCAATGGTTTCCGAAATAATATTGGCGTCATTGCACAACGCTCCGGCCAGCAAAGTCAAACGTAAGGCGCCTTGCTCCGCTACCGGGACCGACAGCCCGTCCACTAAAAACTCACCTACCGGTTGGTACCCTTGTCCGGTCACTTCATAAAACTTTCCGGCGGCATAAACGCGTCTGACGGTCATTTGGTTTTGGGTTAATGTCCCGGTTTTATCGGAACAAATTACGGTCGCCGCGCCCAAGGTCTCCACCGCCGGAAGTTTGCGGATAATAGCCCGCTGCCTGGCCAGCCGTTGGACACCTAATGCCAGTACAATCGTTACAATCGCCGGCAACCCTTCCGGAATCGCGGCCACCGCCAGGCTGACCGCGGTTAAAAACATGGTCATCAGCTTTTCACCGCGCAGCCACCCCATTACAAAGATCACCGCACAAACTCCCAAAGCCAATACACCCAAATATTTACCGAACTCCTCCAGTTTTTCCTGCAGCGGGGTGGTTTCCGGCGCGACATTCTGAATCAAAGCGGCGATTTGCCCGATTTCAGTCCGCATGCCGGTCCCGGTAACGATCCCCTTACCCCGGCCATAGGTAACGATGGTGCCCATATAAACCGTATTTTTTCTGTCGGCCAGCGGTAATTCTTCAGAGTACACGGTAACGGTCTTCTCAACCGGGACCGACTCTCCGGTCAGTGCGGACTCTTCCACCTTCAAGTTGGCCGCTTCGAACAGACGACCGTCCACCGGAACGTAATCGCCCGACTCCAAGATAAAGAGATCCCCCGGTACCAGGTCCCGGGCGGGAATTTGTCGTACCTGCCTGTCCCGGATTACTTTAGCGAGCGGCGCCGATAGTTTTTTAAGGGCCGCCAACGATTGTTCCGCTTTATACTCTTGAATGACCCCTAAGAACGCATTCAAAGCCACAATAATCAAGATCACGATTGAGTCCAGCCATTCGCCTAAAAAGCCGGAAATTAACGCGGCAATAAACAATAAGATTATCAAAAACTCTTTAAACTGATCGAAAAACATTGCCCCCAAAGACCTGCCCGCTTTTTCCGTCAGCTCATTTGGGCCATACTGTTCGCGTTTGGCGCTAACCGCCGCTTTGTCCAGCCCCGTAGTTAAATTGGAGGCCAATTCCCGGGTAATTGCGGCAATTTCACGTTGATACCATTTTGTTTGGGCCATCTGCTTACTCCTTGCTCCCGGTGATCCCCACTTTATAAGTGCGGTGACGCGGGCCGTCAAATTCACAAAAATAAATTCCCTGCCAAGTCCCTAAACCCAATTTGCCGTCGACTACCGGGACTATGACACTCGATCCAAGCAACGCCGCTTTAATATGGGCATCGGAGTTGCCTTCCCGGTGATGATAACCACCATTTACCGGAGCCAATTGGTCCAACCCGCGCAGCAGGTCGCGGATGACATCCGGGTCGGCGTTTTCATTAATGGTGACACCGGCAGTAGTATGGGGAATAAAGACATAACAAACTCCGTTGCGTATGCCGCTCTCCCCGACTTTCTCCCGTACGGCCGAAGTAATATCCACCAATTGATTACGGCTTTTGGTAACTAAATTTACAATCCGCCACATCATAATCACTCCTTTTCCGATTACCTTCATAATTTGCCCCAATCAACCAAAAGCAAATAAAAAACCTTTAACATTAAATAATTAATGTTAAAGGTCTGGCTTCTTGATAACAAGTGGGCGGCCAGGTATAACTACCGAATTGTTGACCGGCCCGTCAGGCTGACGCCTCAAGCTACTCCCCTTTGATTGCCACTTACTTTTTATATTATATCCAGTCCACGTTTAAAAGTCAAATAAAATTTCGTCGCTCTCGTCGCTCTCGTCGCCCGCGTCTCACGCCTCATCCCGATCCACCGTCTTTCCCTCAAACTCCGCCAATCGTCTCACCTGTTCCATCAGGATGGTGAAATCCGGTAAATCCAAGGATTGTTCGCCATCACTCCACGCATTGGCCGGGTCCGGATGGACTTCAATAATTAAGCCGTCCGCTCCGGCGGCCACCGCGGCTTTAGCCATTGGCAGCACTAATTTACGTTTACCTGTACCGTGGCTGGGATCAACCACCACCGGCAAATGGGACCGGCTCTTGAGCAACGGGATGGCGCTTAAATCCAAAGTATTGCGGGTGGCGGTTTCAAAAGTCCGGATGCCCCGTTCGCACAAGATCACTTGCTGATTACCTTCGGCCATGATATACTCGGCGGCCATCAACCACTCCTCGACAGTAGCCGCGAGGCCCCGCTTCAGCAATACCGGTTTTGCCTGCCGCCCGACCGCGCGTAGCAATCCGAAATTTTGCATATTGCGGGTACCGATTTGAATAATGTCGGCATATTCGGCCACCAAATCCAGCTCGGGCAGGTTCATTAATTCCGTGATTACCGGCAGTCCGGCAAGCTCGCGGGCTTTAGCTAAAAGCCGCAACCCTTCTTCCTCCAATCCTTGAAAACTATAAGGCGAAGTCCGTGGTTTAAAAGCGCCACCCCGCAGACCATGAGCGCCGGCCCTTTTTATTCCCCGAGCCACCTCTATTAGCTGCCCTTCGCTTTCGACAGCGCACGGCCCGGCAATCACCCCGAAGTGGCCGCCGCCGATCTTCAAGTTACCGGTCGTAATAACCGTACCGGCCGGATTGGCTTCTTTTGCGGCCAACTTATACGGGCTAAGAATTGGGATTACCTGTTCCACTCCGGGAATGGTCTCCAAAAAATGAAAATCAACCCGGCGTTTATCACCCACCGCCCCAATTACATTTTTTTCCACACCGTGAATGACATGGATCTGAAATCCCCAGTCCTCCAACTTTTTACATAGAATCTCCCATTGCGCGTTGCTAATTTCCCGATTAGTCACAATAATCATTGGCGTTACCTCCAAATAAAATTCAGCCCACGTTTCTTCCCTTTTGCCGGGACGAAACGTGGGCCGATTCCGCGGTACCACCCGATTTAGCCTTTAACGTTCATGTCTGGCTGCGCTTCGGCACAAACTGTGAGTGTAACTTCTGACGAATTTTCACCCTAACGTTCATGCCTGGCTGCACCGGTCACAAACTCTTGAATGTAAATTGCTTCACCGCAATTTTCATCCTAAGACTCGCTTTTTCAAGTACGGAAAGCCTGAAAACGACAATTTTCATCCTCAGCTTCGATACTCTATCCCATTAACGGCGGGCTACCGGACCAACCTATTCATGGTAAAGCGTAATAACTAATTTACCTCTTTCAGCGGTCAACTCCCAAGGGAACTTCCTTCAGCCCATTTCCCAAAAAGGCTTGCAGCCGGCGACCTTTTCTCTCTACAGGAAACTTGAGGCAAAGTACTTTTCTTGTTCATCGTTTTTTAGCTTAATTTGATTGTTTTTATTGTAACACCGTGGTCAAGCTGATGTCAAGCATAATCCGGGGACCTAACGAAATTAAAACAACAAGCCCCGTAAGGTCCCGTCTTTACCGGAACAAACAATTTGAAGCATCCCCTTACTCCAGGCCAACCCTGGATTAATGTTTCCCATTACCGAATTGAACGTCGCCGTCAAAGTTATTTATTACCCGATTGACTGTACCCTACGGAAAAATCAGTGACTTTATCGACGCCGACGGCTGAATTTGGTTTCTTTATCAGTAAGTATTTATCTTCTTCTTTGTTTGCCAATTCGTTCCAAAAGCCGTTTCGGATTGGCAACGGTCACCGTCTCAATCTCCGTCTTGTCAAGCCCCGCCCCGCGGGCCACTGTCCGCGCCCAATTTTCGGTCAACAAGTCACCCGACGCATGGGCGTCGGAATCGACAAGCAACGACGCCCCGACCGCCTGCGCCATCCGGACCACCTGCCCGTTGCCGACATTATGACCGCTGCGGGCGGTCACTTCGATAAAGATGCCGTTTTGCGCGGCCCGCTCCGCCGCTTCCCGGCTCAACAGGCCCGGATGCGCCAGAATATCCACTTCCCGGCAAGCTGCCGCCGCCAAATTAGTCCCCGGTTCCACCGGCTCCACCAAAGTTTCACCGTGGACGACGACCAATTCGGCCCCATAGTCCCGCGCCGCTTGGGCCAAGGCGGCAATCGCCGCCGCCGGGACGTGGGTCAACTCAACGCCGGGAATCGCCCGGATATCCCAATATTGCTCCGCGATCCGGCACTCTTGGATTATTTCTTTCAGCACTCGTTCCAAATTACCCGGGCCCGCATGGTCGGTCACGCCAATCGCCCGATACCCGTTGACCACCGCCCGCCGGATCAGTTCCACCGGAGATAGTTCCCCGTCGCTTAAAAAAGTATGGGTATGAAAATCATAAACCATTATCTTGCTCCTCTCAACTGTTGCCAACCTATTGCCGACAACTCATGACGCAGGTAATGCAATCCACGCCTGTTCATGCCGGCTTTTTATGCCACTCCATCATCCGCCGCGCCATCCGGGTCCGTCCCGGCCAACAATAAGCTTAAAAACCGGGCTAATCCGTCGGCTTCCGGTCGCCCGGCCCGATAAGCGGTCACCGCCATGATTTCCGGCGCCCCGCCTTCAATCGCCACTCCCATTCCGGCCAACTCCAGCATATCCAAGTCATTACCGCCATCTCCAAAAGCAATCACCGCTTCCATCCCGAGCTGCAAATGTCCGGTTAACCATTGCAAAGCTTGTCCTTTGGAAGCCAGAGGGTCGAACACTTCCAGGAACCAATCCACAGACTGTTGCTCCGGATCGGGCGGCCACAAGATCAAGCGGGGCTCGGGGGTAATCTGGGATTTGATTGCCCGGCCTATTTGGCGCAAAGACGGCTCCGGCCCAATAAAAAGATGTTTGATTATTTCCGTCGGCCGGTGCTGCCACGCCTCGACCAGACTACACTTCTCCCCGCAACGATATAGCCACTCACCGGCGCCGGTGCCAATCCGGGTCGTATAATAACGCCCGCTTTCCGCCAGACAAAATTGGTCAACCATATCTTGAGCGTGACCCAGCCGCCGCAACCGGTACTCCAGCTCCGGACGCAAGGGACACGACCGAAGCAGACGTCCACTGACCGGGTCGAGGACTACTGCGCCCGCTTGGACAATCACCGGTAACGTCACTTTTAAGCGGGTCGCGATTGATTTGGCCTGCACCCAACTACGCCCGGTCGCGATGGTAAACCCCAATCCCTTTTCCCGCAACGCCGCCACTGTGCGGATGGTCCGCTCTGAGAGCCGCTCGGTACAATACGGCACCAAAGTCCCGTCCAAATCGGTTACCACTAATTGATATTGTGTCTGTTTCATCTGATTACCATCCCAAGGCGCATGCCTGACTGCAGCAAAAAATCGTAAAAAAAGCAGTCTGACATGACCGTTGCTTTTTTCGCACGCCGTATGTCGGCGTTTATATTCAATAATCTAACACAGTTATTGCCAAGAGTCAAATTATGGCGATCAAAAAAGCCAACTTGCAATTTACCAAGCTGACCGCAATACTAACCGGAATTAACCGTAACAAAAGAGCTTTTATCTTCGGCATAATTCTTGGCTTCAACCAAAATAACATCGACGCCGATCTTTTTTATCCACTCCCAGGGAATTACAAACTCTTCATTTTTACCAAATAATTTAAGGAACTTACCGGGTCCCGGAATCACAATCGCTTTAATCCGGCCGGTTTCAATATCGATCTCCAAATCGCTGGCCAGCCCCAAGCGTTTGCCGTCAATGACATTAACCACTTCGCGCTCTCGTAATTCCGAGGTCTTTGTCAACAAGCCGTTCGCCCCCTCACGCATTAATATATGCGCCAATCCCGGCAAATGGAACCAATAAAGTTAACCTGCGGCTCATCCAGGTAATTTTGCGGAGTTTATCATTCCACCACACACGCACCGCCCCAACCCCTCCTTGTCCCGGCAGTGATTCAATCCAACAAAACCAATAAGATTATTAAACTGATAATCAGCAAAATACCCCTAGCGGGCGATTGCATCAAGCGACGCCGCCGCCGGACCTACCAGGCGGACCACCAAACGGGCCGGCACGCAAATGATCAGCTCACCGGGCCGCCGGATCCAGCCCATTTTAATACAAATTTTTCTGGGGTTTAACTTTGGCGGCAACACCTGGCGCACACAGACAGCCCCGGCTTTGACCGCCAATTTGACCTGTCCTTGGGGAAATTTGACCGTAATGTTCTTTTCGTCGTAATCTTTAAGGTCAATTTCCCGAATTGGTTTTCCCGCCAACTCGACCCGCGCCGTCAATTCGCTGGCCGGAGCCGGCCAAAAACGGAGACAAAACAGCCCGCCCGCCAACAATGCCAAACCAATAATCAGTTTGCGGTCCAAAACCGTCATTCTTGCTCTCTTTTCCGGCGCTACCCCCAAAACCGGGCAAACTCCTTTTATTTCAACGTTATCTTGAGATAACTTTCCAACAAAGTGTAAAAGCCAATCCCGATAAACATAAACCCGGCCCCCAACCTTAAATATAATGGCGGGATAAAGCGGGTAACCACTCCCCCAAATAAGACCCCGATTAAGGTAACCGCACACAAGGCAAGGCTGGCTCCCACAAATACCGAAAACGGCGCATGGGAATCCGCTGTCAAAGTGAACACCGCCAACTGGGTTTTATCGCCCATCTCCGCGATAAACAAGGTTGAAAAAGCCACCGCCAAAACTTGCCAATTTATTAAAGCCCGCATTCCGACATCCCTCCGGTAAGTTGAAAATGCAGTATTGTAATTTACGGTAGTTTAATTATTCTGTCCTATGGTCGCTTGGAAATACAAAAATACGCGAAGAAGGCCCTTGATCAAATAATATGCTTCTATCAAAGGATTCAAACTACTATTACTGAGTAATTCGAACAAAAAAAGGGACGAAGTCCCTTTCAAACTTTTGATAATGGGGTGAGCGATGGGGATCGAACCCACGACCTCCAGGGCCACAACCTGGCACTCTAACCAGCTGAGCTACGCCCACCATTCTCATGCAAAAGTTATGATACCACAGTTTTGGAATGCTGTCAACAGCATCTTTAGCGTTTTTTGGGGTTTCGCTTTGGACCGCGTATGAAAATTCGCACTCCCAGCGGCGGGATCTCCGGGTTATGCATACCGGATAAACCGGCGCCTACCGCATAAAGTGGCGCCCAATTATAAGCCCATTCACTAGGTAGGCCAATCGCCTGACATTGAGGCGTCATATTGATAACTGTCAAGATCTGTTCGGTGGCGCTGCTACGGACAAACCCCAACAACGTCTCTCCCAAATTTAGTTCCTGGTAGTTTCCCTGTTGCAAGGCAGGATATTTTTGCCTTAATCCGGCCAGGGTTTGCGTGACTTTGAAAATTACCCGGTTCTGTTCGTTCCGGTTCCAGCGCATGGTCTTTCGGCAATCCGGATCTTTAGCGCCGTCCATTCCGATTTCATCGCCATAATACAAAGCCGGAATCCCCGGATACATAAACTGAAAAGCCAACGCCGCTAAGAAGCGCTGTTGATCCCCGCCGCACACTGTCAAAAAACGGGGCGTATCATGACTACTGAGCAAATTATAGGCGCATAAGATACGTTCCCACCCGAGTTCGGCGCGAAGCTCAGCCAGTTCGTCCCGAAAATGTCCCGGGGAACTCTCGCCAAAGGCAAAATAGCGCGCTACCGCTTCCCGCCATTTGTAGTTCATCACCGCATCACAGGTATCGCCCTGTAACCAGGCGGAGGGGTCATCCCAAATCTCCCCGACAATAAACGCTTCCGGATTGATCGCCTTCACCAGTCGTCGGAAAATTTTCCAAAAGTCAAAAGTCACTTCATTGGGGACATCCAAGCGCCAACCATCAATCCCCAAACTCGTCCAAAAGGCGACCACTTTTAAGATATAGCGAACCACATCCGGATTATTATAATTCAGTTTAGGCAAACTCCCAAAGTTCCACCAGCATTCATAATTGGGGTTTTGCCCCTGACGTACCGGAAAATCCCGAAAATAGTACCAGTCTTTAAAATAGGATTCGGCGCCCCGTTTCAAGACATCCTGAAAAGCCCAGAAAGTATCGCCGGTATGGTTAAAGACGCCGTCAATAATGATCTTCATCCCCACTGCGTGCAGGCTGCGGACTAAATTTTGAAAAGTGGTCAAATCTCCGAAACCCGGATCGATCTTCA
>JASFQO010000019.1:0-12339 GCA_050115405.1 Bacillota bacterium | reverse complement strand
TACTAAAATCAGTATTACGCATAACAAAAAGGTACAAGGATGAAATCAACGATGAAACGTCATTTTTCGAGGCTGGGTTTATTGCTGGATCGTTTCGGCGTCACCGGAAAAGAACTGGCAAATTCTTTACATGTCGACTACACTCTGGTGAGTAAGTGGCGTAATAACTCCCGCCCCTTTTCGCCGCGTTCAAGCCATCTGAAAACAATCGTCGACTTCTTTATTACTTTGGATTCAAACACACAATCGTCCATTTTATGCGAAATACTATCGGAATCCTATCCGGATGTTAAGTTCGACTCCGTAAATATGATTGCCGTTTTTTTAAAAAAATGGTTATTAGGTGATGTTCCTTACCAAAAAGGCGCTGACTTGCCAGCTAATCTTATCAGTGATATCACTGCCGATGATAAAGGGCATTTTTTTATTTTCAAAGGAAATGCCGGCCGTCGGAGAGCAATTATGAAATTTTTAGAAGTAGCGTTATTGACGCCGAAGGAACATGAACTATTGCTTTTCTCACAAGAAAACTCCTCCTGGTTTTTTGAAAACGAGCAATTTTTGCAAATCTGGCGTAACAAAAATCAGGAATATCTGAACAAGGGCGGCACTATCAAGATTATTCACACTGTAGATCGTCTGTACCGTTCAATCGCTTCTTCCCTGATCCGCTGGCTGCCGTTGCATATGTCCAGCAATACCAGCACTTATTATTATCCACAATTTATAGACACTCCAATCAAATTCACCTTAAATATCGTAAAAGATCTACTTCTCAATTTCAGTTTCACTTCCGAAGGTTTGACCAAAAATTGTCTTACCTACCTTTCTTTTAACCAATTAGCGATCCATGAAGCGCAATTAGCATCGGAAACCCTCTTTGCTAACAGCCGTCCATTATTTCAAAAATATTTGCCGGCTCAAGCCGGTTCCTTGCGGACGGTTACCATAAAAGCCGCCCGCGCGGAAGAAAATAGCTATTTTGTCGGTTTACCCCCTTTCTTACCCACGAGCTCCCCGAAATTGATACGCCAGATTCTGACCGAAAACAACTGTAACCATGAAACTATCCGGATACTTATGGATTACCACGCGGAGTTACAAAAACAGTTCTCGGACAATTCCTTAATCAACTATTATCGCTGGTGCATTGATTTTAGCCGTCTGGAGCAGCTTTTGAACTCAAATGGTAAAATCTGTCTAAATGAATTATCAATTTTAACTGGTAACCGCATCCAGGCTTCACGGCCTATCTTTTGTCAATGTATTCAGGAATTAGTTGCTGTGCTGGAACAAAGGCCCCATTTGGAACTGGGCTTAATTGAGGGACCACCTTTCCCGGGATTAGAAGAGATTGATTTGTGGGTTACAGAAAATACCATTGCATTCCCTTATACAATACCCGCCGATGGACAGACACCTCTGGCGTTGGTGACTCAAGAACTTACTGCAGTCAATTCTTATTTTTATAGTTTTGAACGGGCTTGGAATCAGATTCCTAAAATTAAACGCGACCGGAAATGGATCATACAGCGTCTGAGACGCCTCGTTGTTTGAGTTTTGCAGTTATTTTTAGCCTTATTAAAGAAGTAGCGCAACTGCTGGACGGCGGCGGAGCGATAGGCAATTTAGGATGCGATGTAAGTAGGGTACGGGAAGCGGGGATGGTTAAAAGGATTTAAATGTTAAGAAAGCGAATAATGCTTTAAAATAGTTTAGGGAAAGGGCGGGATCAATGCGAGCGGAGTTAATTTGTATTGGGACGGAATTATTATTAGGACAAACCGTCGACACGAATGCGACTTTTTTATCCCGGGAACTGGCGGATTTGGGAATTGATCTTTACCATAAAACAACCGTAGGCGATAATTTGCAACGGATGGGCGCTGTTTTAGGTACGGCTTGGGACCGGGCGGAGCTTTTAATCTTATCCGGCGGTTTGGGTCCGACGCAAGATGATTTAACCCGGGAAGCAGTTGCCGGTTTGTTGGGAGAAACTTTGGAATTTCAGACGACTGCGTGGCAGGAGATTGAGGCTTTTTTTGCGAAATTGCGCCGACCGGTAGCGGTCAGCAATCGCCGTCAGGCGATGTTTCCTCCCTCGGGACGGCTAATTCCGAATCCGGTTGGGACCGCTCCCGGTTTATTGGTTGAAAAGGAGGACCATGTGATTGTGGCTTTGCCGGGAGTGCCGCGCGAGCTGACGACAATGTGGGAGCGGTCGGTACGGCCTTTTTTGCAAGACCGCTTAGCCCGGGAAGAAGTGATGGTATTAACTTCCAAATTCATTCGAGTGGTCGGAATTGGGGAATCAATGATGGAAGAGAAAGTAATCGATTTGATTCAAAACCAAACCAACCCGACGATTGCGCCTTATGCCGGACAGGGCGAGGCTTGTTTGCGTTTGACCGCCAAAAGCCGCTCGAAAAGTGAAAATCTTCATTTGCTGGATTCTTTGCAGGCGACGATCGCGGAACGGTTGGGTCCTTTTATTTATGGGTATGACTATGACAATCTGGAAACGGTAATCGGTCGTTTATTGCAGGCTAAGGGCTGGCGTTTGGCGGTGGCTGAATCCTGCACCGGGGGTTTGGCGGGACACCGCATTACTAATGTCCCGGGTAGTTCCGCTTACTATTTGGGCGGAATTAATAGTTACAGCAATCGATTGAAAATGAAGTTATTGGGCGTACCGGAAACGACGCTTCGGGAACATGGGGCGGTGAGTTCCGAAACGGCGCAAGCCATGGCGGAAGGAGTACGGCGGATTAGCGGCGCGGAAGTTGGTCTGGCGTCAACCGGGATTGCCGGGCCGGGAGGCGCCGCGCCCGGTAAACCGGTGGGATTAATCTATCTGGCAGTAGTGGCGCCCGGTTTTATCCGGGTAGAAAGCAGGGTGTTCCCGTATAATCGGATTGGTAATAAGGAAGCTGCCGCGCAAATGGGATTAACTCTGTTGTGGCAGGGGTTAACCGGAAAGTAAAAATATAATTTATATAATTTGACAGATGTAGGAAAGTCTGTTATACTAGAACAAACGTTTGGAATTAGGAGGTAAAAAACGTGTCTGATAAGGAAAAAGCTTTAGAATTGGCTTTATTACAGATTGAAAAGCAATTTGGCAAAGGGTCCATTATGAAAATGGGCGCCGCCACTGCGAAAATGAATATTGCGGTGATTCCGACGGGGGCTTTATCACTGGATTTAGCCCTGGGGGTAGGCGGAATTCCCCGGGGCCGGATTGTTGAAGTCTATGGACCGGAGTCGTCCGGTAAAACTACCGTTGCGTTGCATATGGCGGCGGAAGCGCAACGGCTGGGGGGAATTGCGGCTTTTATCGATGCCGAGCATGCCCTGGACCCGCTTTATGCCAAAAAGTTGGGGGTTGATATTGATAATTTATTAATCTCCCAGCCGGATACCGGGGAACAGGCTTTGGAAATTACCGAAGCGTTAGTCCGAAGCGGCGCGATTGATATTATCATTATCGACTCGGTGGCGGCTTTGACCCCTCAGGCCGAAATCGAAGGCGACATGGGTGACGCACACGTCGGATTGCAAGCCCGCTTAATGTCGCAAGCGTTGCGCAAATTAACGGCGGTGATTAGCAAATCCAATACCATTACCATTTTTATTAACCAGATTCGAGAAAAAGTAGGGGTCATGTTCGGTAATCCCGAGACGACGCCGGGAGGCCGGGCGCTCAAATTTTACGCTTCGGTCCGTTTGGAAGTCCGGAAGATGGAAACTTTGAAACAGGGTGGCGATATTGTCGGTAGCCGTACCAAAGTAAAGGTCGTCAAAAACAAAGTGGCTCCGCCTTTTAAGGAAGCGCAATTTGACATTATTTACGGTCTGGGCATTTCCAAAGCCGGATGTATTCTGGATATGGCCTCCGATTTAAATATTGTCAACAAAAGCGGCGCTTGGTATTCTTACGGCGAGAACCGGATTGGCCAGGGCCGGGAAAACGCGCGGGAATTTCTCATGAAGGAACCGCAGATTATGGCGGAGATTGAACGAAAAGTCCGTTTGGGGACCGGGCTCGGTAGTGAAGCGCCGGAAACGGCCAAAGAAGCGGAAAAAACCGCCGCTAAGGAAGCGGCGCCAACGAAGAGCGCGAAGTAACGATGGAAGATCAAGCGCTGGAGACAGCTTTAAAATACTTGAATAACCGGGCTATGACCACGCAAAGGTTGACCGATAAACTGTTACAGGATGGTTTTACTACCGCGGCAGTGACCGAATGTGTCGCGCGGGTAAGTAATTGGGGTTATCTGAACGACTATCAGTTTGGCGTTGATCGGTTGCGGTTATTGCAAACCAAACTAAAGAGCCGTAATTATATTGAAGCCGATTTGCGGCATGCCGGTTTGGAACAACGGTTGGTCGGGGATTTGTTGGACGAATATTATCCGGAAGCAACCGAGGTTGATATTGCCCGGAAACTGATTGCACGGAAATTTGCCGCTCAAAAAGACGCCGCGGCTAAAATGGAGCAATATTTGTTACGGACGGGATTTTCCGAAGATACGGTCAGCCGGTGTTTCCTCGACAGATCTTCCCCTTGACACAGTATTTAAAAAAGTTTACAATTGATTTCGGGAGGACAGAACATAAGCCGAGTTCTTACTCGGCTTGTTTTTGTATTTTTTTTTAATTCCGGATTTCAAATTTCGGTGTTGTGATGCTTGGCATCTTAGGTTTATTTAAAAAAGTTTTTTAAATAGGAGGTGATTTTGATTTCTATCTTTGAAGCGCTAATTTATGTAGTGGCGGGAATTTTGGTGGGGCTGATCAGTTTTGGAGCTTATAATAAAGTTAAAATGCAGTCGGTCAAAGAAGCGGCCCAGAAAATTCTCAATGATGCTGGAAAAGAAGTGGAATCAATCAAGCGTGAGGCGTTGCTTGAGGCTAAGGAAGAAGCCTTGAAAGTCAAGAACGAACTGGAACGGGAGATCCGGGAAAGACGCTCTGATACTCAACGTTTGGAAAAACGTTTATTACAGAAAGAAGAATCACTGGACCGCAAATTTGAAATAATGGAGAAGAAAGAAGACCAATTTAGCAGGAAGGAAAATGAAGTTGAAAAACTGCGCCACGACTTGCAGGCGATTTATCAGAAACATCGCAATGAGTTGGAAAGAATTTCCGGCCTCAGCAGCGAGGAAGCGAAGAATATCCTCTTAAAAGATGTTGAAGAAGAGATCCAACAGGAGATTGCCATTAAAATTCGGGATCTTGAGGCTAAAGCCAAAGAAGAGTCCGAGCGCAAAGCCCGCGAAGTAATTTCTTTAGCCGTGCAACGCTGTGCGGCGGATCATGTCGCCGAAGCTACTGTTTCCGTAGTCGCGCTACCCAGCGATGAGATGAAAGGCCGCATCATCGGTCGCGAAGGGCGTAATATCAGGGCGTTGGAGACGTTGACTGGGATTGACCTGATTATTGACGATACTCCCGAAGCGGTGATTTTATCCGGGTTTGACCCGGTAAGACGAGAAGTGGCCCGGTTGGCTTTGGAAAAATTAATTACCGACGGCCGGATTCATCCGGCGCGGATTGAAGAGATGGTTGAAAAAGCCCAAAAAGAAGTGGAAACAATTATTAAGGAGGAAGGCGAGCGGGCGACCTTTGAAACCGGAATTCACGGTTTGCACCCGGAGATCATTAAATTGCTGGGCCGGTTGCGTTATCGTACCAGTTATGGGCAAAACGTTTTAAAACACTCGGTCGAGGTCTCGCATTTGTGTGGCGTAATGGCCGGCGAACTTGGCCTGGACATTAATTTGGCCAAACGGGCCGGACTGCTGCACGATATCGGTAAAGCGGTTAATCATGAAGTAGAAGGTCCTCATGTGACCATTGGGGCTGATTTAGCCAAAAAATACCGGGAAAGTCCCCAAATTGTCAATGCCATTGGCGCCCATCACGGCGATATTGAACCGATGACCATTGAAGCGATTTTAGTCCAGGCTGCCGATGCGGTTTCGGCGGCGCGGCCGGGGGCCCGGCGGGAAACTTTGGAGACGTATATTAAACGCTTGGAAAAGTTGGAAAATATTGCCGATTCTTTTGATGGCGTTGATAAAGCCTATGCCATTCAAGCCGGCCGTGAGATTCGCATCATGGTCAAACCCGATAAGGTTGATGATTTAAACGCCGTGCGTATTGGGAGAGAAATTGTGAAACGGATCGAAGAAGAATTGGAATATCCGGGCCAGATTAAAGTAACGGTGATCCGGGAAACTCGGGCGGTTGATTACGCCAAGTAAATTTCGGGATTCATAATTGGGGCTAAAAAGTCTCGGTTCTATTGGGATTTTTGCTGATAAAACGGGGGAAACAGCCAAAATTGAAGCGGAGATCATATATTACTTTAAAGTCTAATTCAGGAAAGGGGGAGGAAATATGAAAGGAATCTTCTGGAAAGAAGGAGAGTCCTTCTCCAACTCCATGAGTTTGATCGCATTTCTTTTAGTACGATATCCCGAAATCGGGTCGGTTAGTTTTGATCCGGAACAAAAAACAATGCAGTTCTCCTTTGTACTGGTCAAATTGTTGGACGATACAAAATTGGACCAGTTTACCGAACAATTGACGTTGAGTTTAAATTCGATGTCATTGCTGCAAAACCGGGAAATGGGTCAATTGCAAATTACCTGTAATGAAGATGAGGGTTTAAGTTTTCTGGAAATTACCCGCGACGTTGATTCTTTAAGTCAGGAAGAGATCAGTTTGATCATTGGAGTAATCCAACAATATTTTGAAGGGATTCTACTGCTGGATCAGGAAGAAGCGGTCCAGGAGGAAGATGTGTTGCTTCAAGAAGAAATGATTGAGCACATGCTTGAAGATTTAAAGGATTCCCGGCAGGAGAAGCAATTAATCGGATTTCGCGAAGAAGGACGAGTTTTGATCTTTAACCGGACTAACCTTCATAAATAAAGTCAACAGCAACCATTAAATGCAATCGTGGGGATTTATTTAATGGTTGTTTTAATATTTAAGAATAACATTGCAGGAGGTTATTTTGTTAAAGATTTTATTTATTGGCGATATTGTGGGGCGGCCCGGCCGGCGCGTTATCAAACGGGTTTTACGGGAAGTGATTGATTCCGAGGCTGTCGACCTGGTGATTGCCAATGGAGAGAATGCCGCCGGCGGGTTTGGCATCACCAAGGAGGTCAGTCGGGAACTTTTTACGGCCGGGATTGACCTGATTACACTGGGTAATCATACCTGGGATAACCGAGAAGTCAACGCATTGCTCGAAGCAGAAGAACGGGTGATCCGACCGGCTAATTATCCCGAAGGGACGCCGGGCGCCGGCTTTAACATTGTCGAATCCACCCAGGGAATGGCGGTTGGGGTGATTAACTTACTGGGCCAGGTTTTTTTAGAGCCGTTGGATTGCCCATTTCGTACTGTCGATATTTGTCTGAACCAAATAAAACGGAAAACTAAACTTATTGTGGTGGATATGCATGCGGAAGCGACTTCCGAGAAACAGGCTATGGGTTGGTATTTGGATGGCCGGGTCACCGCAGTGGTGGGGACCCATACTCATGTTACCACGGCCGACGAACGAGTTTTGCCGCAGGGGACCGGATATATCACGGATGTCGGGATGACTGGCCCGGTGAACTCGGTTTTGGGAATCAAGCCGGCCTTGATTTTACAGAAATTTTTAACCAAGCGTCCGGTGCGGTTTGAAGTGGCGGATGGGTCGGCGGAAATGAACGCGGTTCTGATTGAAGCCGATGAATATGGTTTGGTCCGCAAAATCGAAAGGGTTCGGCGGGTCATTAATTGATTTTTTCCATTAAAGTTGCAGCCTGCCTATTATTACTTAAAGGTAATTATCGCAAAAAAACGAATTCTGACTAAAATCCCTGAAAAAATTTATTTTTAATTTTTAGGAGGGCCTCCCATGGATTTAGTTGGAATTAAGGTGCGGTTGCGACCATTGAAGCTTCAAGATTTACCCCAAATGGCGCTTTGGAATGGCGACGCCGAATTGCAATTTTTGGTCGATTGCGACCTGGCCACCGATCTCGGCGAGTTGGAATGTTGGTATCAAAAGAATGTTCCCGACCGCAATTATCAAATATATGCTATTGAAAATTTTCAGGGAGAAGTGATTGGCGATTTGGAACTGGACCATATTTGCTGGCGGACGCGTCAAGCCGAATTAAGAATCCGGCTCGGAGCAAAGCAATATTGGGGGCAGGGTTATGGGAGCGAAGCGCTACGCTTGATTTTATCCTTCTTTTTGACCCAAAAAAGATTTGAACGGATTTATTTAAAAGTATATCGTTTTAACCGGCGCGCCATCCGCTGTTATCAGAAAAACGGGTTTAAAGCGGTAGGGATTTTGCGCCGCAATCAGCGCGATTGGAAAGAAATTATTTTGATGGAATTAACTCAAAGCGCTTATCGTAAGTTACCCGGCGACTCATTGGCGGGCTAAAAACTTCAACAAGAATAAACTATTTAAAAAAAGTTAATGGGATTTTTTTGTAAAATATTTCGGTCAACTTAAAAGGAAATTATAGATATTTGTCGAAAATAATATGCAGTAGGAAAAGGAGGGTGCTATATGTCCAATATACGTATTGCAATTGCAGATAATAATCGTGAATTGTGTTCAACGTTAACGGATCTGATCGAACTTCAGGACGATATGGAACTGGTTGGGGTAGCATTTGACGGAATAGAAGCCCTCCAATTAGTAGAAAAGACTAAACCGGAAGTGTTAGTTTTGGATATTACAATGCCCTATTTGGATGGAATTGGAGTTTTGGAACGCCTGGGTGAATTCGCTCAGCGTCCCATTGTAATTGTCTTAACTGCATTTGAACAGGAGACCATGATTCAACGGTTAATTTCTCTGGGCGCTACATATTACATGGTTAAACCGTTTGACGCCAATACCTTGTTTGACCGCATCAGGCAATTTGCCACCGGTAAACCTGCCCCCAATGTAGCAAAAATCAATGAGGATAAGATTCAAACTGTCAATATTAACAATATACGTGAGAAAACAGTTAATGAATTGGAATTGGAAGTAAGCCGTTTGTTTCATGAAATGGGTATTCCGGCCCATTTTCGAGGTTACGCCTATTTGCGGGATGCGATTATTATCGCCGCGAAAGAAGTCGAAGTGCTGGGAAATATCACTAAAAATCTTTATCCCCGGATTGCCGAAAAATACAAATCAACCGCCAGCGGGGTCGAATCAGCCATCCGGCATACGATCGAGATTGGTTGGGAACGGGGCAACTCGGAGTTTATCGAAGATTTTTTTGGATTTGAAAATCAAAAAGGGCGTTTTCCGACTACAGCGGCGTTTATCGCCAAAATTGCCGACAAAATACGGTTAGAGTCTAAAGTTAGTTAATCGTCCGACAGAAAAAAACCACTTTATGGAATCCCTGCAAAGGGATTTCTTCTTTCCCGAATTTATTATAATATAATACTTGTAGGTTTTACAAAAATATAGTTGGTTGAATTTGATATTATTGAATGGAGTCAAGCTTTTTGCAGATAAAAAATTTATTATTGACTGAATTGGAAACTTATTTACAAGGTTTGGAACTGCCCGGATATCGGGCCGGTCAAATTTTTAACTGGATTTATCAAAAAAAAGTGTTAAAATGGGAAGAGATGAGGAATCTTCCCATGGAAATGCGTCGCCTAATGACCAATCTGGGAATGGCGCTTGGAGCGCTTACGGTTGATTCTCAAGTGACGGCGGATGACGGGACGACCAAATTTTTATTTGAGTTAGCAGATGGTAAGCGGGTTGAAAGCGTTTTTATCCCTGAAACGGAGCGGAACACGGTCTGTTTTTCCACTCAAGTCGGCTGTGGAATGGGATGTGCTTTTTGCGCTACCGGGAAAACCGGCTTAACCCGCAATTTGACAACTGCGGAAATAGTGGACCAGATAGTCCGGGTAGGAGCGCTAACCGGAAAAAAATTATCGAATTTGGTGGCAATGGGGCAGGGCGAACCGCTGGCCAATTATGAAGCGTTATTAAAAGCAATTCGGATCATTAATCATCCGCAAGGATTGGGAATCGGCGCCCGGCGGATTACCATTTCTACCTGCGGGATCGTCCCGGCCATTTTCAAGTTGGCTGCGGAGCCATTTCAGGTTAATCTGGCGATTTCATTGCATGCCGCCGATGATTTGCTTCGTAACCGGTTGCTGCCGATTAATCAAAAGTATCCTTTAAATAAGTTGTTGGAAGCCAGCCGGTTTTATATCAAGGCTACCGGACGGCGAGTTACCTACGAATATACCTTAATTGACGGTGTCAATGACCGCCCGGAGGACCGGGAAAATTTAATTAAACTGTTAAGGGGAATGTTGTGCCATATTAATTTAATCCCGTTTAACCGGATACCCGGCGTCCGGTTTTCCCGTTCCCGGCCTTTAGTTATTAAAGAGTTTGCCGCCGCTTTAAACCGGGCGGGGCTGGAAACCACTATCCGGAAAGAACGAGGCGGTTTATTAACCGCAGCCTGTGGACAATTACGGAATACCCGTCCGGAAAGCGTCGCGTCGTCTGAAAAACGTTAACCGCCGGGCCCGGGCTGTCTAAGACGCAAATGGAAAGGAAAAACCGTATTATTATAAAAGGATTAAAGCAGATGTCTTCAAAAATAATTAAAAAAATTACGGAAGTTTTTTATAAGAAAGAGGATGACGAGGCGGCCAAAGCGAAGTTGGCGTATCCGTATTATTGGGAGGATGAAACTCAAGAAACTGTAAACACGCAGCCCCGTCTGAAATTAACGGGCTTAACCGAGGGACCGTTGCCCCAGACTGAGGAGACGGATGCCGGAATTACCAAAGTCACCGAGCTGCATTTAGGCCGAGAGCAACTCAAACAGAAATGGGTTTTGAGGGTGGTTGCCGGAATTGACCTGGGACGTCAATATTTAGCGGCTCCTTCCGAAATCGGAATCGGCCGTAAACCGGAGAATCATATTTGCCTGCGGGATCCGAAGGTCTCCCGTTTTCATGCCTTACTTAAGGTCGAAGACAACTTGATTTATATCGTCGATTTAAACAGTACCAACGGGACTATTGTCAATGGCGAAAAAATTATGACGCGCCGAAAATTGTCTTCGGGAGATCAAATACGGGTGGGGGAAACCTTGATGCAAATAAGCGCGGAACCATGGTGAGAATCTTCCAGTATCCTATACAAGGAGTGAGTAGATGAGAGTCGGATCAATGACGGATAAGGGCCGCATTAGAGAGCAAAACGAGGATGCGTATGGCTTTCGGGAGAATATTTTTGTGGTGGCCGACGGCATGGGTGGTCATCAAGCGGGTGAAATTGCCAGCGCTATTGCAGTAGAGACAATTTTGGCCGCCAATTTCACTACTGCAATTGAAACGGAGTTGTATCAGGCGATTCAAAAAGCCAATGACTCAATTTTGGCTGCGGTCGATCAACACCCGGAGTTGGACGGTATGGGAACAACAGTGGCGGTACTGGTGGTCCGTATGGCAATGGTCTACTTGGCTCATGTCGGTGATAGCCGGATCTATCATTATTCCAAGCAGCGCTTGGTCCAGTTGACCCAAGATCATTCTCTGGTGGCTGAATTGGTGAAAAATGGTGAGATTTCGGCAAGTGAAGCCAAACATCATCCGCAACGTAATATCTTGACCCAAGCGTTAGGCAGTAAAGGCGAGATTCGCAGCGAATTTCAAACGATCGCCTGTAGCTTGGGAGATAAATTTTTAATCTGCAGCGACGGTTTGTCGGGTATAGTCGATGAAGCGACGATCGCCGCAGTGTTGCAATTGGATCAGGAACCGCAGTTGTTAGCGGAAAAATTGGTAAACCTCGCTAATGAACAGGGCGGGAACGATAATATCACGGTAATAATTGTCGAGATAGATTAAATCCCTGGCAGATCGGATTATACGCTTTGCCCTACGGCGTATCAAGATTTCCGAAGAAGGAGTTTGAAGCGATAGGGGCGAATAATTTATCGTTACAAATAATTTAGATACTATTCCTTTCAAAAAATTTGTTTTGGGGGCAAACTTTTTGAGAAGATATAGTTCCTTAATACATCGCGACCTCTTTGTTACTGTTTTGTGTGCGGCTTAGTCGCGATATGGAATATGTCAAGGTTAAAAAGGGACAATTTTTGATGGCGATTGAGGTGAGATTTTTTTGATTGGCAAAATACTAGGAAACCGGTACCGCTTAATTGAAGTGATTGGTGAGGGCGGAATGGCTTTGGTATATAAAGCTGAGTGTTCCTTGTTATGCCGTACTGTTGCGATTAAAGTTTTACGCCCGCAATA
>JASFQO010000018.1:0-12391 GCA_050115405.1 Bacillota bacterium | reverse complement strand
TTTGAATAATTGAGCCGAAACCGTCTTCGCCAACTTCCTGGCAGCGCTGCTTCGCCAACCGTAAAATAAATGTTTTGGCGACTTCGTTCATTAAAAAATCCGTGATCACATTCGCCAGATAAAACTGTAAAATTTTCTCATGGGAATTTTGCATCTCGTCATCGTCTTCCACGACGGTACAATTAATAAAAGGAGTTTTGCCGAGCAGTTTCTCCGACAGGTTGAGCTTAATGCCTTCCCGACTTAAAAACTTGATCTCCTTTAATAAAATTTCTTTTAATTCCGGTTCATTTTTGAGGGCGCCAATCATAAACATAGTCATTAATTAACCCTCCCTAATTATAAGTATATTATATGTAACCCCGGATGTTTGTATACTAAGGGAAGACAGGCAGGCTAGCCGCATCTTGGGCCTCCTGGCAGGGACTGTTGGTAAAGGTCAAAAATAAAAAAACGAGCCGCAATGCTCGTCGCTTCTTCTTGCTTATACATAAATGGTGGGGAGGAGCGGGGTCGAACCGCTGACCTCTACGATGTCAACGTAGCGCTCTAACCAACTGAGCTACCCCCCCGTTCGACAAAACTAATTTTACCACGCAAATCAAACGCAGTCAAGCAAAGATTATTTTTTCAAGAAAAATTCGTAAATCGTGTGACTATTGAAGGGTAAAATTTTTGGAATAAAATACATAAGTCAGGAGACATTAACAGGTTTTCCCGAAGGACGAGCGAAAAATGGCGCCTGGCTCTCATTGATTCTTTTAAAATCATCTTTAGCCGGTTTCCCGGTACCCGAGAGTCGGCGCTATCACCCAGACGCGCCGATGGATTTTGCCGGATTGGCTGAGCTTTCAGTCCTGGCATTCGCGTCGTCAAAAGTCGTGCAGTGCTAGGAACGACCGAGGGAGGAGCGGAGATAATACTCGCTGTATATCGAGCACCGCAGCGACCTAAGAGTCGTTTTTTGCAAACACGCTTTAAGTTTGCAAAAACGATCTCCAGCATTTTTCATTCAGTTTAAGTGACGCAGCAATATGCGGCTTTTCACGGCGCATCAGCCAATCCGGCAAGTCTCCCCATCCTTTTCAACGCTTCCGGATGGCTTCGTAATTCCTACCCTTGAACAGTTACCGTAAATCAGCTCTCCAGCTTTTCACAAAAAGAAAGGCGTCCACGGTTGGACTCCCAGATTTCCCGGATGCTCCTCCCGGTACGCGGATGAATCAATTCGGGGACGATTTCCAAAAGCGGCTGCAACACAAACGACCGCTGTTCCAGTTTGGGATGGGGCAGGCATAAATATTCCGATTCATAGACCCAATTCTTAAAAAACAACAGGTCAAGGTCGATCAGGCGCGGACCGTAACGTACTCCCGGCCTACGCCCCATTTCACTCTCGATCGTCTTTATTATCTGTAAGATTTTGTTTGGTCCCCATGACGGGTCGTCAAGTTCCAACCCGACCACCTGATTATAAAACCACGGTTGGTCGGTTACTTCCACCGGCTCACTGCGATAAAGCGACGACTGAACGACTTTGACCGCAAAGACTGTGGCGATGCGGTTGATCGCGGCGCTTAAATTATGACGGCAATCTCCTAAATTACTTCCTAGTCCAATTAAAATCAAGTTATCCATGGATGATCGCATCGCACATCCGCATCGCGCGGGCAATCGCCTTGACATCATGCACCCTCACAATGTTTGCTCCCTTGGCCACTCCCCAGACATTAGTGGCAATCGTGCCCTCCAAACGTTCGGTTACCGGCAAATTTAAAGTCGCGCCAATCACTGATTTCCGGGAGGTACCAAGTAAAATAGGCCGTTCTAAAATTTTCAAGCGGTCCAACTGCTTTAAAAGCAGCAAGTTATCCTGCACGGTCTTCCCAAAACTGCCGCCAATCCCCGGATCGACAATAATCCGTTTGCGAGCGACTCCGGCGTCTAAAGCAATCTGAATGGAATTATTTAAAGCCGCAATTACCTCGCGAATCAGATCGTAATAACCCGGTTGGACCTGATTGTGCATAATCACGACTGCGGCTCCGCTTTGCGCTACAACTTCAGCCATCCGGCGCCGGGGATCGTCGGGAGCTTTTAAACCCCAAATATCATTGATGAGCGCCGCGCCCATTTCCAGGGCCCGCTCCGCAATCTGCGGTTTGTAGGTATCAACCGAAATGGGGACGGATACCGTAGGCGCCAATTCCCGCAAAACCGGAAATAGCCTTTGCGCCTCTTCCGCTTCCGGCAACGCCGCCGCCCCGGGACGGGTCGACTCGGCCCCAATATCAAGGAAATCGGCGCCGTCGTCCACCATCTGCCGCGCCTGCTCGATAGCGCGATCAATCCAGGCGGTCCGGCCATACAGCCCGTCCTCGGAAAAAGAATCCGGAGTCAAATTGATAATCCCCATCACATAGGTGCGGGCGGCGCAATCATAACTATGCCCTTTCACTTTAAATATTGTCATTTTCATTCTTTCCTTATCGTTTTTAATGCACCGATTTCAAATAATTCGCGGCCACAAACCAAAGTCCTGCGCTCATCATTTAAAAATTACACAATCGCAAAAAATAAAAAAGCCCGCCCTTCTTCTAAAAAGGGGGACGCATAACGTCGTAACTCGCCGCTCGCCGTTCGTCACTCGGAGTACCAAAACCAACCGGTTATCAAATCGCATGCGGGAATGTTCCACTTTATTTAGTACATTGTAACAGCTGATTTATTATATGCGCTATCCTGTACTAAGCGTCGTTTTGATAAAAACCCCGCAGTTGATTGAGGGCGTTTTTTTCCAAACGACAGATTTGGACTTGAGAAACCCCAAATAATTGCGCCACTTCCATTTGGGTTTTTTCTTGAAAGAAACGCAATTCAATTAAAAGTTGCAAACGTTCCGGCAGTTCGGCGAGGCCTTCATACAAAACATACCTTTCCCACCATTGGTTTTGTTCTTTTTCATCGCCGATTAACTCTTCGCGGCTAATCGCATCGGCAGAGTCGCTACCGGTTACGGACTCATGAATCGAAGCTACCGGTTGGACCGCTTCCAGAGCTTCGGCAATTTCTTCCCGGGACAAACCGCTGTTGGCCGCCAATTCCGTCAAAGTAGGCTCGCGGCCCAATTCCACGATTAACCCCGCGCGGCTTTGCTCAATTCGGTAAGCTATCTCTTTGATACCGCGACTCACCTTCATCAATCCGTCATCCCGGAGATATTGTTTGATCTCGCCGATGATTAAGGGGACGGCATAGGTTGAAAATTTCACTCCATATGAAGGGTCAAAGCGTTCCACCGCTTTCATCAACCCCAGACAGCCAATTTGAAACAAATCGTCCGTTTCGCCGCGTCCGACAAAGCGTTGGGCAATACTCATCACCAAACCCAGATTAAGATTGATGAGCGCATCTTTAGCCTGATCCGACCCGGAACGAAACAGCTCCATCAATTGCTCGAATTCGGCCTCGGACAAAAGTACCCTTTCTGAGAGATTAAATCCGCTTTTAACAACTTCGGGAGAGCTCAGCATTGGCGAACCCCCGTTCCGGTTGCTTTTTCATAATAACGGTAGTTCCTTCCCGAAGTTTCGATTTCAACTCCATTTGATCCATAAATGATTCCATAAAGACCAATCCCAATCCCATCCGTTCCGGTTGCGTCGAATAGGTGGCCTGCTTGGCCTGGTCAATATCGGCAATTCCCACCCCGAAATCCCGGACTTTCATTACTAAGACATCGTCCGCCTCCAGGCTTAATTCCAACTTAATCAATCCGGTTTCCTCCGGATAAGCGTGAATTACACAATTCGAAACCGCCTCCGAGATTGCCACGCGAATCTCCTCAATCTCAGCCAAAGTAAAGTCCAATTGCGCCGCAAAGGTTGCGACCATTGAACGAGCCAGGGCCACATTCTGAGGCGAACTGGGAAACTCCAGTTTGATATAGTTTTTCACCATTTCCCAACCCCCATTAAACAACTTTCTCAAGCACTTGTTTCCGGTCTGTATAAATATCCATAATTTTTAACAGTCCCGACAATTCAAAAATCTTTTTCACCTGTTCGGATACATTAATTGCCGATAAACGCCCGCCTTCCTGACTCAACCGTTTAAACCGTCCCAAAATTGCCCCTAATCCGGAACTATCAATAAAAGGTACTTTTTCCAAATCCAAAACCAGATGTTTAATTGTCCGGTCCTGATTCAAACAATCCTCCACCAGATTACGAAAGGTTGGGGAAGTATCTAAGTCTAATTCGCCGTCGATCATCACAAACAGATTTCTCCCGATCTTCTCAGTTTCAATTTTCAACGCAATCCCCCTTTCCAATTCAAGTGGAAGAATTCGCCATTGAAGTTACATTTCCTGCAATAAAAATTAACAAAAAAGCCCGAGATGTCAAAGAAATTGACCATTTCCGGACACAGTGCGAGTTTACCGGAATTTCCACCCTAACTTTCATGCCGCGCCATGGCGCAAAAACGAATGAAAAATGGTTTTAACTGTCAACTGTCAACTGATTTTTTCACGCTAACGTTCATGCTTGGCTGCGCTGCGACACAAAACTGTGTGTGTAACTACTCACCTTCTTCTTCCGGCCCAGCAACTTATCGAAAAAAGACCGCGATTTATTATGGGCGTTTTGAATTTTGGGGTCAAGCAAGATGATTTCCTGAGCCAGTCCCAACGCTTCGTAGATCTTCCGGGCCATTTTGTAAGCTTTCAGCCCGGCATCCCATTGCTTTTGCGCGCATCTTTCATCACCCGTTTTTACCAGTCGTTTCGCCTGATAGATTTGGGCGTCGCGCTCATTTTCAAGCCTTTGTTGACGGGAAATTTGCGCTTGTTGGATCTGGTCTTCCTGTCTTCTTTGTTCCAAATTAATTAATTTGGCGTCCAGCGTTGCTTTGGTAGTGTCGTCTCCAAGTTGCTGAGCAATATTGCCGGCTAACTGATACTTATTTTTAGCTTCGCTATATTTTTTTTGCATTACCAGATTGTCACCTTCTTGGACCAGTTGCTTCATTTCCTGCAAATTTTGGAGTTTAGTCATCCGCGACGCCAGTCCCGCCCGATCATAAACAATGCCTTCCGCTGTCGCAATGGCCTCCTTATATTTGGTTAAAGCTTTGGAATACTCGCCGGCGGTGCTAAAATTATCGCCGTCGACAATCAGCAAAGTCGTATCATATTTTTTGTTTAAGACGGATTTAGGTTGCGGCAATTCCAAATTATTATTGTCAATCACATTTAAAGCTTCCTTATATTCGACGACTGCTTCCTGATATTTTTCGCCCTTAATCATTTGGTCGCCATTACGTTCATGATCCCTGATTGACTTTTTTTGAGTCATGACCATCTCCTGCTTGGATTTCGCCTCTTTCCGCACCCGGGCCGCAACCATTTGCCGGTTGATCAATAAACCAATCCCTCCCATTAACAGCAATGGCAAAACAATCATAGCGACTCGCCTGGCAATTTGGGGATAATTAATTGTTTGCTCTTGAAACACTTTATTGACGTAAATGGCCGCAATTGTATAATTATTTAAAACCTCGTTTTGTTTTCCTAAAAGAGTATCTTCCAAATTATCGACCAGTCCCTCCGCTTCCTGGGAATCTCGGACCGCCACGCTTAACTCCTCGATAGTCATGTTCTCCCAAAAACCGGAGTTACAAAGCGCTATGACATCGCCGTCGTCCAAGCGATATTTCCGGGAGATAAAGGGTTTGAAGCCGGAAGATTTTCCGACATAATTCACTAAATTATGGCGTTCATCATGTTCATTAAGATCCATTTCGGATATTTGGCCCGAATCCACCAACAACTGGGCAATTGAAAGGTCCTTGCTGCGAAAATTGAAAATTCCCTTGCGGAAGTGATACAAGCGTAAATTACCCGCCAGCGCCCATCTGATTTTGGTATAATCGGTCACCAACATAATCAACCCGGCTTTGAGCCTGACGCTTCTGCTTTCCGCCTGCAGAAGTTCATGAGCTTTCATAATGCATTCTTTGATTTTGAAGCGCGAAAGCGACGGTTTGGCGATGAATTCTTCAAAGACGCGGTGAATAACCAGTTTGGCAGTTTCTTTCTCTTCATCGGAATCCAAGCCGTCCGCCGCAATCCAACAAGCAATATCATCCAGTTCCACAAATGCAAAGTACCCTTTGTTGGTAATAAACGTCCCCGGTTCCGAAACAAAACTCGTTTTAAAATCACTATTGCTTTTTCGCATTGTTAACACCTCCACTCTAACTTCCGTGCTTACACTGCGTTTGCAAGCACAACACGTGAGTGTAACTACTGACGTATTTTCACCCTAACTATACTACTTTTAAAATTATTATTGTTGCATTATCTTGATTGGCGACTTCGCGAGCGATAATTTTCTTGATTATCCGGTCCGCCAGATCATTTGGTTTCAAATTAAGGCCGAGGATTTTTTCCATTTCCAATTCAGAAATACCGTTATAAACACCATCGCTGCATAAAACAATTTTATCATTGGGCGCCAGTTTGAGCGGCCGTTGATGCAGGGAGATTTCCCGAAAACCGTCGCTACCTAGGAAACTGGTTAACCGCTTTTTCTTCGGATGATTGACCAACTCCGCTTTGCTGATTTTGCCGGATTGGTACTGCTCTTCCAACATTGTCTGGAAATTATGTTTTTTGTTTAAAGTACTTAATTCCCCGTCGCGATATAACATGATTGCGCTATCGCCAATTGAAACCCAATACAATTTCCCCCCGGTTACTATTACCGCGGCCAAAGTCGAACCGATCTTGGTTTCCTGACCCAATTCTAAAAGATGATCATTGCAAAGTCGGGAAGTAGTTTGAAAAAAATGTTCCACGCTACCCAAAACCTGATCGGAAAACCGTTCCACAAAAGTTTTGACCACATTCTCACTGGCCAACTTGCCGTCCGCATAACCGCCCATGCCATCGGCTAAAACCGCCAATACCCCTTGCGCATTGCTTTCGGTAGCAAATGAATCTTCCTGTTCGGACCGTTTCCCTTTAGTCTGAGCATTACCAATCACGACCCCGGGTTGCTGGGAATCCCGGTTTAAAGATTGACGCACCTTGATTAATCCCCAAAGACCGATTCCAAATAAAAACAGCACCAAATACGGATTATCCATAATCTTTAGTATCATTGGTTCATTCCTTATTTTCTTCGTTTTCCCATTCAAAATGAATTCCGCATAAATTGATAAAAACAAATTTACTCTTACCCATTTGGATCACATCATAGGCGTTTAGCTCCACAGGCGTATAAACCGCTTCGTTATTATGATAGACAATACCCACGCCATCGCCGGGAATCAAAAAAAAGTTGCGTTCCATCGGATTATAGCTGATAATGGCATGATTACGGCGGGAAATGGCATTATCGCCGGTAATATAAATATGCATTTCCTCAGAACGGCCGATAAAATTCTTTTCCGCCCGAATCTTGTAATCTTTACCACGATTGACGCCTTCGATACAGACCAACCAACCTACTACCGGGTCCATGCCGTTATTGTCATCCCAAAAGCCCTTAGTTTTAGCGCCGTCTTCATTAGTGTTGGATACGGTTTGCATTTTGGGGCCGCCGCTGCCGCTGCTTTTTTTGGTTTCATTACCACAATACGGACAAGTATTACCATGTCTGCGAGCGCTGTACATATGGCCGTTTGGACATCGGACCAGATGATTTCCCATTTCAATTCCTCCATGTAGCAAAAATTATTGTTATTTCACCAATATCTTCAGATTGGCGATATAAATCACATCACCGATTGACAATTTAAAGGGTTTGCCGCTTTCCAGTTTCACTTTGGAGTTATCTTTCGGGCGGTGGACCCCGCTTCCGTTAGTCGACCCCAAATCCTCAATGTACCAACAGTTTTCCGCAAAATTGAGTACGGCATGTTCCTTGCTGACCAAGACGGCGTAATCCGTGCCGGACAAATCAATATCCACTTCATTATTACGTGTTTTTTTACCAATTAACACTGCGGCTTTAGACTCGATATCCCAAATCTTAATATTGCGGCCATCATCATCTTTTAAAATCAATTTTTTAATTCCTTCGTATTTGGGCTCCTGCTTTTTGACAAATAAGGAAAACTTAATGACGAAAAAGAGGATGAACAAGACGCAAACCGCTACCCCGGCCTTTTTGACCTGGCCGTCCCGGTTGATAAAATAAATATAGTAGATTGCCCCGGCAAAGATGGCTACGATCAGCAGATCCACAACAAACACCCAGATATATTTGGCGTTGGCGCCGGAATATCTTTCGATCCGCCGGGTAATGAGATAATTCTTGATCTGCTTGGGAATATTAATTATCTCCAAAAACTTGTTCATGTTAACCCCTCATCCCTACTGTTTCTTTTTGGTCTGGAAATATTTTTCAAACACAGCGGTAGTATCAATCGGATTCCTCCGTGGTTCCTTTTTATGCCCGGGCGCTTTGGTTTGGGGATCAAATCCGAAAAAACTCTCAAAACCGCGGTCCAGATTTTCAAAATTAAACGGTTGATAGTCCGCCTGGGGCTTCACTTTCCCGGGACCGCCGCGGTCCCCGGATCTATGTCCACCCTTGAGCCCGGCGTCATAAACCGCTTTGGCCAACGCGTCGCTCAAAGTGTTATATGCTTCATTAATCATTTTAAATTGGGCTTCGGCCTCTTTATTGCCGGGATTGACATCGGGATGGTACCGGCGGGCCAATTTTCGAAAGGCCTTCTTCAGCTCGTCCTTGGTGGCCTCCCGCCCGACTCCCAAAATCTCATAATAGGTTTTCATCGTTATACCTTCTAATCTTTTTGGATTTTAAGTACTTTTTAATCTTGTTTTTGAAAAAGGCGGAGCCATCCACCTTTTTCAAAAACAATAATCGCCCGGCCTCTTACCTGTCGTAACCGCCTTCGACAGTCACTTTGCTGCCGGTGGTGGTCTTGTTCTGTTTCACAAAGAGATTGAAGCTGCCGGCGCCGTCTTCATTGATGCTCTCAGTGTAATCAACTACAAAGGCATGCGATAAAACATACTGCCGAATGACCTTATTGGCTTTGACCAATTCCACGGTAACTTGGCGTTCGACATCTTTCGCGCCGGATGGGACTAAAGCCCAAGTGGCCAACTTTTTGGTCTCGGTTTCATTTTTGTTCTGGAGAATTTTGCCGGAAATCTCTAAAATAATCCCCATTTTATTACTTTTGGCGTCCGCGTCGTCCGGAGAATCCACCTTAAATACCACAGCGTCGATATCGCCCTCCTTTAGCTCGATTGATTCACCACCTTCTACTTTTAAAGTATAGTATCCCGCAATTTGTTCAGCCATTTTTAGTTCCTCCCTTTCTATTTTTATATCAACACCACCAGGTAGATTGATTCCTAAATAATACATCGATAAATTCCACTTAAATGCGGTTATTATCTATACGTTATTTAGAAATTACTTTACTAGGTGTTAATCCTTTACTTTTGTAACAATAATTTATTTTTCTTTACCGGCTGCGCTGGTACTCTTGGTGATCGTCACTTCCAAATTCTTAACGTTGCCGTTAAAGGCCAGGTCGATTTGGCAGATATTATTTTGCGACTCAATCAGATAATTAATATCGTCGCCGGATTGCAGGATGGAATTGACGTAACCGCGCGCATTCATCCATTTCATCTTTTGACTGTTCGGATTACTGCTGAAAAACCGCATGATATGGTCTTGTTTAAAGTCAATGGTCTGAAAACGCAAAATTCTTTCGATATAAGTACTGACCATCGTCTTATAGATTGACTCAAACCCCTCCTCAGCCTGCGAAAGGCTGCGGGCTTTATAAACGGTAATCCGTTTGATATCTTTGCCGCGATATTGGGCGTTTTCCGACGAAAACACAAATCCAAAACATTTACGGTTGATTGCGTCCTTGATCGTGTTGGTAAATCCGGAAATTTCCTTGGCCATTGTCGTAACAGCCTTCAGATTATTGTCGCCCGACTCAATATCAAAACGGACGCCCGGATATTCACGACTCACATTTTTGAAATACTGCTTGAGGTATTCGGGGCATTGATAAGCGGCGACAATGCCGGCCGCCACATAAGCGGCGTCAACATATACGCCTTCAATCCACAGCTTTAGGATATCCTCTTTCTCCTGCGACAGCATGACGCCGGCAGGGGTCTGCAGCATTTTACTGTCAAGCACCACTCCGGATTTGTCTTTGGGAATAATGGTGAAATTGGGCAGGCAGGGTATGGCGTATTCGCTGTAATCCTGCCGGGTCAAAGGCGCGCACTTGTCGATATATTTATCAATCCCGGCGGTGGCCATACTGTTAAAAGTGGTCTCTTCATTGGCTTGAAAATTAAAGAATACTTGCACCCGGTATTTTTGCAACGTTTGGAGCAAGGAGGTCAATGATTCCAAAGTATTGCAAGCCTCGTCCTTCTTCATTTTTTGGTTGCCTTTAAACCGTTCGCGCCGGGTCCGCAAAACTTTGGCCGGTTCAATTTCAATGGCCGGCACAATCCCCAACCAGATAGTGTCCACAAAATCATTTTTAGCGTTAACCGTATTTAAATACGTTCCCAGCCTGGGAAGATTAGCGCTTTTAACAGTCATCTCCAACTTATTGTTAGTCACCAGCAAACTCGGTCTCATCTCTTTATTTTTGGTATCATACTGGTCAAAATACATTTTAACGCCTAAAATAGTCTCTACTAAAGGTTTGGCGGCTTTGACAAAGTCGTCTTTGGCCACTTTATAAAATTTAAGATAAGTATTATAATTTTCGACTTCCCGTCGGACGTCTATTTCGGTCATCACCGCCGGCAACGGACAGAAAGTGCGGACTACCAGATTACGGACATAGTTGGAAGGATTTTCAGTAATCTGGTCGTAATCTTCTTCAAAAGCAGCGACAATGCCGTTATTACGCTCCTCGTTCATGACCATTAAAGCGGTGGTGTCAACTTGCGGCGCCGCAATGATCTTCAGTTCGCCATGGTCCCCCAGCGTCAGCAACCCGACTTGAATCGCTTCCGCCTTGCTCTCTTCCCGGCTTTTACTAAAAAGCAGCCTGGTTTTGATATCTTCAATCGCCAGCGGCAGCATCGCCAGGACATTATTATAATTCTGGCTGGCCTCTTCAAATTTGTAATTTAACTGGTCGCCCAGGTCCAGTTTCTTGGGATCATCATCTTCCAATTCTTGATATTTGTTATAGAAATAGTGAATTTCTTTCCGCACTTGCTTGATACCTTCCATCACTTTTTGAGGCGAGATCAGATCCAGGACTTTTTCAAAACGGAAATCAACATTTTTAATCCCCATGCTTTTTTTGGTATCAATCAAAGTAAACAACATTTTCAAAAAATCGTTATTTTGATTGAGTTTGATCTCCGAAATGCATTCGTCCGGTAGATTTTGTGGTTTTTGTAACGTATAAATCACTTTTTGGTTGGCGGCATTGTAATAAGAATAAACGCCGGGGGAAAACTTCTCTAAGAACTGATCGAAACTTTCCACTAAAAGCTCTTGATTGATTTCTTTGATTTTTTCATCGTTTAAACTGTCAATCTGCTTGACGTCGCCGATAATCGTCAATAGGTCCAATTTTTCGGGATTGATCTCTTCAAATAAAATAGTCCGATTGGTTTGGTTGATAATCTCCATAAACATCCTCCTTGTTAGTTTCCTGATTATAATTAATTCCAAAATAGTAAATTAATTATAAAAGCAGCAATAGCATTAATTCCTCATTATTATGGTTTCGCGCACTTTCTAAAATCTATCTCGCTAAAAAATATATTATCCGCAATAAACGGAAAAATCCTTCCTATATTCCATATATTAACACAATAATCTAAAATATTCCAGAGATAACTATATTTTTTTAAAAAAATTCAGGTAACATGGTTTTTTTATCCACTATTTACTAACCACTATCCACTAATTTCCACCATACTACTTGAAAATTTTTGGTATTTAAGCGAAAATGGATATATAATGTAAATGAGGTTAGCATCAAAATGAATCAACTATCAAGACATAACTGTCTGCCACGGAAGTTCATTTTAAACTTAAGGTATTGTATTCAAAAAATCTTGGCCAAAAGCGATCTCTCCATCGTTTATTTCGCCTACGATTGCTCCAGCAATCAAAAATGCGTTGTTAAGGAATTTTTCCCCCGGCGTTTTGTCTTAAGAGACATCGATCGTCAAACCGTAATCCTTAAAAAACCTTCATTAAAACAGCACTTACTGAAGGCGCAGGAACTTTTTTTTAACGAGGCTTTGCTCCTCAAAACCCTGCGGCATTGTAACATCAACAAATATCTCGACCATTTCACCGCTAATCATACCGGTTATCTGGTGACTGCCTTT
>JASFQO010000017.1:0-12539 GCA_050115405.1 Bacillota bacterium | reverse complement strand
AGTTTTTCCGGTGATTTTTTTAAAGACGTCGTAAAAAATTTGAGGTCCTTAAACCCCGCTTGCAAGGCGACATCCAATATTTTCAAATCTGTGGCGTGCAACAACCGGCAGGCTTCGTCGATTCTTACCTTTTGGACGTAATCGCTGAAATTGGTCCCATACTTGGGGCGGCGGAGGGCCGCCCCTTTTTATATCATCAGGAAATACTTTAAAATTAAAGCCTTACTTTTAAAAATTGCCTCGGACACATGGGGATTTTTGTTAAACCGGATAAAAAAAGAGCCGGATTTCCGGCTCCCTAAAAATAGATTGTTATCCGGCTAAGTAAGCAGAACCCCCGCACCTTAACCCGGCCGGACCTATCCCCCTAATGACCGCATATTTTCTTGTAGGCGATAAAAGCAATTAAAACGATAAATAGGATGACAACCACCCATACTTTGTTATTAGGTTGTTGGTTATTTTCGTCAGACATTTCCAATTCCTCCTTTACCGATTAATATTTTTCGGATTTATCTCATAAAAAAAGAGTAAGAAGTTCATTTTTAAAATAAACTTCCCACCCCAGAAGCCAAATCTCTTGAAAGCGAACAATCGCCCCAACCGTTAATACAAAATTTAAAAAATATTAACTTTTCAAATTAATTATACCCCCGTTAATATATTTAGTCAAACGTTTTATTTCATTTTTTCTTAACAATGTTACAAATGTACAAATAATACAAATATTTTTATATGCCATGCTTAATTCTTCGCTTATAGGCTTGGTTATATACTTCGTTATCGGCGCGTACTCCAACCACAATCACCGTCATTATTTCGTCTTGTTCCTTTAAGGAGTAGACAACCCGGATACCAAGATCACGATAAAGAAAAGGGACTGTCACAAAAATCATGGCGTGGCAGTCCCTTTTGATTTTAAATTTTTTGCTTCATAAAAGATTAATTAACATTGTCAGTTTGGACTCAATCGTCGGGTCGTCTAAAGCGACAATTCCGGTTAGACATTTCCTGATAAATTCCTGGTCGACCCCGGGGACACCTTTAAATTTATTATACAGTTTAGTGGTAAGTTTCTCTAAATCCTGGCTGTTCAAGGGGGTTGCCTCCTTTGTAAAAAACTAATTTTATTGTATGTCGCTATAGTGGATTTGGTAATAGCGGCGGGCGAGTGATTTTTTTTTCCAAGGAAATCTCCTACATTGCTTTTCTTCCTTCTTCGCTACTGATTTATCGTTTGAGTGGGTATCCCGCTTAACAACGAGTATCCAAAAAAGCTCGGATTGTTTTTGGGAAAAATTTTTGGGATTATAGTTCGGATTATAATAAATCTAATATAAGTTGATAAAATCAGAAAAACTTTAATTCGAACAGCAATAAAATGATTGGGATGACGAAAATCACCCCAAAACTTAACTAAATATTTAATTACTCCTTGTTTTATGGATATTTGTCTGCGTTTTTTTATTAAAAGTGAAAAAATCCCAAGAGATATAAACATATAGCATAAATGGAGCTGGTAACGATGAAAAAACGTATTATTTCCGATATTGCCTGGTATATTTTGATTGCGGTTGTTATTCTTCCGTTTTTATTTCCTCTGCTTTGGATCTTGAGTTCATCTTTTAAAACGCAATCTCAAATTATTGCTTCGCCTCCAGTATGGGCCTTTACAAAATTGGGGACATCGGTAGTGCTTTGCGGGGATATTGGAGCCGGAAACACTACCAAGCTTGCCAACCAGATCATCGTGGCGTTGAATATTGCAGCGATGTCGGAAGCGCTGGTCTTGGGGGTAAAAGCCGGCGTGGATCCCGAAGTAGGGGGACTGGCCGGAAGTACCGTACTGGACGCCAAGGTGCCCATGGTGCTAAATCGGAATTTCAAACCGGGTTTCAAAATCGACCTGCATATTAAAGACTTGGCTAATGCTATTGAGACAGCCAGAGAGATCGGGGCGCCCCTCCTACTAACCAGCCAGGTGATGGAAATACTTCAGGCCTTGAAAGTGGATGGCAAAGGGCAGAATGACCATAGCGCCATTGTCCAGTTTTACGAAAAGTTGGGCAAGATTGAGGTATGCAAAAAATAAGTCTGCTTTTGCGGCAATTTTACGTTGACGATTGACTATCATATTATTGAGCCGCCGACGCAAAATTATTGCCGTAACCCTTCTGGCAGTATGAAATACTGCGGAGGGGTTTGTTTTTGTCCGTTTGAGTTATAGAATGAGTCGTAATCTGCCCCCCACTATGGTCGTTGAATATACCTTGAAGCTTATTGATAAAAAATTGCTGCAGGCAAAGCTCCATGAGTTTCATGAAATCGCTGAGGTACGGGAACTAGAAAGTTCAGCTTCAGAGCAAGAACCATAAATTTCAAAAAAGCACTTGAGGCCTTAATATTGGCGATTTGAATCTATGAAAATTAACCCAAAAGGCGCCATCTAGAGTAATAAATGGACATTAGTAATTCCACTTTCAATAGTTGGTTTAGCACCATTGACTAAAAAATCAGTATATTCAGGGTTAACAGTCAAAATCCCCGAGTGGATAACTCGGGGAAAATGTAACCAAATTATTACTGAAAATCATCTTTAGCCGGTTTCCCGGTACCCGAGAGTCAGCGCTATCACCCAGACGCGCCGATGGATTTTGTCGGATTGGCCGAGCTAAAAGTCTCGACATTCACGCCGTCAAAAGTCGTGCAGTGCAAGGAACGGCCGAGGGAGGAGCGGAGATATTACTCGCTGTATATCGAGCACCGCAGCGACCTAAGAGTCGCTTTTTGAAAACACGCTTTAAGTTTGCAAAAACGATCTCCAGCATTCATCATTCAGTTTAAGTGACGCCACAATGTGCGGCTTTTCATGGCGCATCAGCCAATCCGGCAAGGCTCCCTACCACCACCTCTTTCAGCGCAGGCGGGTGACCTCGTTATTCCTACCTAAATAGGTCACTTTAAAGAGTTAATTCGTCAACGACTGAATCGGCGGGGGGATATGGCCGCCGCGCCGGACGAACTTGGCCGGGCTGAAGTTTTTGACCGCCATGATCGGGGCCGTGCCCAAGAGATCGCCGAACTCCACTTGGTCGCCGACGGTTTTGCCAGGGACGGGGATAATCCGGACGGCGGTAGTCTTTTTATTGATCATCCCGATGGCCATCTCGTCGGCGATAATGCCGGCGATTGTCTCGGCCGCAGTGTCGCCGGGGATGGCGATCATATCCAGCCCGACCGAGCAGACGCAGGTCATCGCCTCCAATTTTTCAATCGAGAGCGCCCCCGCTTTGACAGCCTCGATCATCCCCGCGTCTTCACTGACGGGAATAAAGGCGCCACTTAAACCGCCGATCGCCGACGAGGCCATCGCGCCGCCTTTTTTGACCGCATCGTTTAAAATCGCCAAAGCCGCCGTGGTCCCCGGTCCGCCGCAGCGTTCCAGGCCCATGGTCTCCAAAATATTGGCGACGCTATCGCCGACCGCCGGAGTGGGCGCTAGAGAGAGGTCGACGATGCCGAACGGAACCTGCAATTTTTCCGAAACTTTCCGGCCCACCAGTTCGCCGACGCGGGTAATTTTGAAGGCCACCCGCTTGATTTCTTCGGCTAAAGTCCGGAGATCGCAGTCGTCGGGAAGACGTTCCACCGCCGACTTGACCACTCCAGGGCCGCTGATGCCGATATTAATCACGGCTTCCGCTTCGCCGATGCCGTGAAAAGCGCCCGCCATAAAAGGATTGTCTTCCGGGGCATTGGCGAACACCACCAGCTTGGCGCAGCCTAGCCCGCCTTGGGCCGCGGTTGCCGCCGCCGTCTGTTTGATTATCTCCGCCATTTGCAGCACGGCGTCCATATTAATCCCAGCCTTAGTAGTGGCGAGGTTCACCGAAGCGCAGACTTTCTCAGTCGCCGCCAGCGCGCGCGGGAGCGACTCAATTAAACGTAGTTCGCCCGGGGTGATTCCTTTTTGCACTAAGGCGGAGTAACCGCCGATAAAGTCCACTCCCAGCTCGGCGGCGACCCGGTCCAACATCAGCGCCAGTTCCAAATAGTCGTCGGCGGTAGTGGCCTGGGCTAAGAGTGAAATGGGGGTAACGGCAATTCGTTTATTAATGATCGGTACCCCGTAGCTTTGTTCCATCAGGTTGACGGTTTCCAATAGTTTCGCGGCGAAATGCCGGATCTTGGCCGATGCCTTGCGGGCGACGGCGGTGATATCCGGCCCGGCGCAGTCTAAAATATTGATACCCATGGTCACGGTACGAATATCAAAATGGTGGTTTTCGACCATGGTGATGGTTTCCAGAATTTCTTGGGGGGTGAACGGCATCAGAATCACTCCAATATGTAATGTTTTGTCTTATACCTCGCGCTTTAAGCTAAAGCCAATATTTATTTGGTTACTAGCTTATATCCGGTGCATATAGCGGAAAATATCTTCATGTTGGACGACGATGTTGACACCTAATTCCTGGCCGACCTGGGTTAAGGAGTCCTTGATCGCAATGAGGCTTTGGTTGGCCTGGGCAATGTCGACCATCAAAATCATTGCAAAAATATCCTGCATGATGGTCTGGCTGATATCAATAATGTTGACATTGGCATTAAACAGGACCTGGGAAACCTTGGCGACGATGCCGATCCGGTCCTGACCCATGACGGTGATCACAACCTGTTCTTTAGCTTTCATCCGGGTTCACCTCGTTATCGCTAGTATATCGATTCCTACTTAAACGCAAATAATTATAGTGACGATATAATAACACTTTATTTCTTGGAAGAATTCGCGTCAAGAGGCAGTACTCCTGCCTACAGCAGGCAAATCAAGTCAAATTAATCTTTTTGTAATTTAAAAAATCGGCAAGATTAATTTTGTCTTAATTTTACATAATAATAAGAGGAAATTTCCGAAGTTTAGCAAAGTGTATATAAACACATTAAATTTACTTTAAGAACAGTATTTTCCAAGCAAAGATGGTTTATGGCCGCCCCTTGTGAGCCAATAAGCCCGAAAAATGACCAAAGCGCAATTTATTTCCTCAAAAAACAACTTGTAGATACTAATGGCCGATAAGTTCTTTAAAATTCAATGAAAAAACATGATATAACAGACATGTTCCGGTACATCGTAACATCTAATATCATTAAAAGCATCAACCCGGAGTAGCAATCATCCAAATGTTTTTAATATATTATGATTTGACACTGTACCGGTTAAGGGTAAACGAACTCTATCCAATACTTGCGTGGAATGACCGGGGAGTTTATCAAGATTTAAATTTCAAGGTTGGCAACTGGAGGGTGTCTTAATGCGTTATCAAAAGGTCAAAGAATTATCTTCCGAAACCTGCTTGTTACTGAAGACGGCAACCGGAGAGACAGTCGTCGCGGATCAAGTCGACGTCAAAGCAAACCTGAAAGAAGGCTTTCGGTTGGAATTACACAATGAGATCCGGAAATTGGCTGCCGAAGAAGTGGGGGTCCAGGCAACCGGCTTGATTCAATACCAAGGTTTGGAAAAAGTTGAGGGAAGCTTTTATTTGGTCCGAAAAAATGGGAAGGATTATACCGGTATAGAGGGCTACCAACCTGCATCCTTAAGGGGAGTGGTCCCGGTATTACTGCATCTCGCTCAAATCATGGACGCTTATCACCGGCGGGGATTGATTTTGGGAGGCTTGAGTCCCGGGCTTTTGCAGCGCAATCCGGCGGGAAAGGTGTTGCTGCAGGATCCGCCGGTGCTTAACCACTTGGCGAAACTGTTGGAGGGGGAATATGAATTCAGTTTACCGGTTGAGGTAATCAAGGGCCAGTCTTGGGGGGAGAAAGCGGATGTTTTTTCCTGGGGGGAGTTGGCGTATCGTTTATTAACCGGCGAAGCGCCGTTTGCCGCCGCGCAACCGGAGGACCGGGCCGCCAAAGTCATCGCCGGACTGGTGATTGACCCCCGTAATATCCAACCTCAGTTAAGCGAGGTCTGCAGCCGGTTACTTATGTCCTGTTTAGCGGTTGAACCGCAGCGTCGCCCGACTATGGCGGAGTTGCTACGCCAGTGGAAGGCTTTGGTCAGTCAAAAAAAATGTTTGGCCCCGGCCGAGGAAGTGACCTTATTTGAGGAAAAGGCCGCCTTGTACCGGAAACGCCAACAATCGCGGGCACGGTTTTGGCTGTGGTGGCGTAAATACGGGTTAATCTGGAGCGGCATTAGCGGCGCGGTGCTCATTTTGCTATTAACCATTTTGGCACCGAAGCAGACGACCTTGAGTTCCCGGACTACCCCCGACCAAGTGGTTAATTATTATTTTCAGGCGATCCGTACCGTTAACGTACCGTTACTCGACGAGACAATTCATAGGACAAAAAATGATCTTTCCGACATTATTAGTAATATTCATGTGATTAACGCCACCCGGAAAGCGAATGAAATGCAATTTAACGGGGAAAATGCTATCAAAGTTCAGGTTGAAATGTTGAACTTGCAAAAGGAGCGGGCGACTTCAACCGCCGTTGTCTACCACGTCAAATATCGCCTTAAGTTTGACATGGCTAATGAAATTAACTTTCTTTCCCGGGAGGACCGATTTCGGCTGACTTCGGTACGGCGCGTGTGGCGGATCACCAAGATCAATGTCCTGAAACAGAAACGGTGGAGCCGGAAAAAGAAGGCTGTAGAATGATCAAAAATTTGAATTCAGGAGGTAAACCAAGCATGATTTCGATTAGTGAGATGAGACAGGTAACCCGGAGTGTCATGGACCAAATTATTGCCATGGTAATGCGCGGCGTTTTAAAAGCCGGGGACAAACTGCCGCCCCTGCCTGATCTGGCGGCGTTATTCCGGGTTTCCGAAGGTGAACTGCAAAACGCGTTGGTAGTCCTGGAAGTCCTGGGGATGGTGGAAGCGGGTACGGACGGCTATGCCCTGGTGCGCAACGCGACCGAGACTCCTCTGAATTCCTTATTGTTTGGGTTGGTGTTGGAAAAAGGGTCGCGCCAGGAATTGTATGAATTAAGATTGATTTTTGATTTGGGCGCTTTGGAATTGGCGATTGCCAAAGCTACGTCTGACGATATACAGGATTTGGCGGACCATCTTCGCAAGTATGAAGCCCGGATGATTGAGGGGGACCTACAGAGTTTGGCCCGGCTGGATGAGTTGTTTCACCTGCGAATTTTGGAAATGAGCCAAAATCCTTCGTTTATTAAAATCGGGAAAACCGTCATGCAACTGTTCGCTCTGCCGCTGGAGAAAGCCGTTCAATCCGTCGGGCCGGAGCAGATTCTCAGCAATCACCGGAAGTTGTATAATGCCATCGTCGCCAAAGACTACTCAAGCGCCCGGGAACTGATGACTAGGTCATTTCGGAAAACGATGGAGAACTTCTGATTCAATCGGAAATAAATTTGGCGGGTTAAAGGATTACGGCGCTTGCTGGAGAATAATTATCATTTTAGATATTAAAAAGCAATAATAGGATGAAAGCCTAATGCAGATTAAAACATTGTTTGGTCAAAAAAGGCCGGTCCGGTCGTTTGAAATCTTTCCGCCCAAACCGGAATATCCTTTGGAGACGGTCTTTGACACGGTACGGGGCCTACGGGATTTAAATCCCGATTATATCAGCGTTACCTATGGCGCGGGAGGTTCCAGCCGGGGGCGGACCGTGGCGATTGCCGACCGGATCAAACGGGATTTTCAAATTGAAAGTATGGCCCATCTGACTTGCATGAGTCATTCGGAGCAGGAATTGGCGACAATCATCGCCGCTTTGCAGGCGGACGGCATCGAAAATATTTTAGCATTACGGGGGGACCCGCCGTCCGATCACCCCGACTTGATACCGCCGGGTCATTACAATTATGCCGTCGACCTGGTACGGCAGTTGCGCCGCTGCGGTAATTTCTGTATTGGCGCAGCCGCTTATCCGGAAGGTCATGGCGAATCGCGGCGTTTGGACGAGGATTGGCGCCGTCTCCGGGATAAGGTGGCCGCCGGAGTTGATTTTTTAGTGACGCAACTGTTTTTTGATAACCGGTTATTTTACCACTTCATGGAAAATATGTTGCGGCTGGGAGTTAATGTCCCGGTCGAAGCGGGGATCATGCCGGTTATCAACAGCAAGCAGATCCGGCGGATGGTTTATCTGTCGGGGGCTTCCATTCCGGCTCGGTTATTACAATTGTTGGACCGTTACGGCGATGATCCGGAGAGTTTTGAAAAGGCCGGCATTGAGTACGCGATAGCCCAAATTAATGATTTGGTCGTTAATGGCGTGGCCGGGATTCATCTCTATACCATGAACCGAATTGAACAGACGCGCATAATTATGGCAAATATTGGATAAAATATTAAGGAGGATTTATTAAAGATGAAAAACAGCGATACCAATAAGGAACTCAAACGGCTTGTGGGGGTCGCTGCCGCCGGGCTGATAGCCGACGAGATGGTCTGTGGGATTGGCACCGGTTCGACCGTGGCCTTTTTAATTGCCGAGTTGGGACGGAGAGTCCGGGAAGAAGGCTTGCGGTTTACCGGGGTGCCGACTTCGTTTCAGTCCCGAATATTATGCCAACAAGCCGGGATTCCGGTTGCGGATTTGCAGGATTGCGTCGCGCTGGACCTGGCTATTGACGGGGCTGATGAGGTTGACCCGGGGTTTAACCTTATAAAAGGCGGCGGAGCCGCCCATACGCGGGAAAAGGTCGTGGCGGCAATGGCCGGCCAGTTTGTGGTGATTGTCGACCAATCGAAGATGGTGCCGGCGTTGGGAACCGGTTTTCCGGTACCGGTCGAAATTATCCCCGTGGCTTTGAGTTTTGTGACCCAGGCGATCAAACAGTTGGGCGGCGACCCGCAACTACGGATGGGGATTCGCAAAGACGGCCCGGTGGTAACCGATAACTGCCAGTTTGTACTGGATTCCCGGTTTCAACCCGGAGCCGATTTGCGGGAAGTCGACCGGGTTTTGCATCAGACTCCCGGCGTTGTCGACACGGGACTCTTCTTTGACCTGGCGACCAAGGTTTTGGTGGGGCAAGCGGAGTCCTTGCAGGTGCAAACATTGGTTAAATAGTGGATTATGATAAAGAGGTGTTACCATGGCTGAATTGGCGGAAGGCAAAATTATCCCGGTAGTCCTGGAAGAGGAGATGAAAAAGTCCTTTCTGGACTATGCAATGAGCGTCATTGTCGACCGGGCTTTGCCGGATGTCCGGGACGGTTTGAAACCGGTCCACCGGCGGATTCTCTATGGAATGTATGAATCCGGAGCAACTCCGGATAAACCGTATCGCAAATCAGCACGTATTGTCGGTGATGTCATGGGGCGTTACCATCCTCACGGCGACGCGGCGATTTATGATACGATGGTCCGTATGGCCCAGGATTTTTCAACCCGGATGCTCCTGGTGGACGGTCACGGTAATTTCGGTTCGATTGACGGCGATTCGGCGGCGGCCATGCGTTATACGGAAGTGCGCATGGCGAAAATTACCATGGAACTGTTGGCGGATATCGACAAGAAGACGGTTGACTTTCGGCCGAACTTTGACGAGAGTTTGGAAGAACCGGTGGTTTTGCCGTCGCGTTATCCGAATCTCTTGGTGAACGGTTCTGCCGGGATTGCCGTCGGGATGGCGACGAACATTCCGCCGCATAATTTGGGTGAGGTGATCGACGGCGCGGTGTTATTGATTGATCATCCGGAGGTCGAGGATCAGCAACTGTTAAAGGTGATTAAAGGTCCGGATTTTCCGAGTGGCGGCATTATTTTGGGCCGAAGGGGGATTCGCGACGCCTATCTGACCGGACGCGGCTCGATCAAGGCGCGGGCCCGGACGGAAATTGAAGAGATGCCCGGCGGGAAAAACCGGATTATTGTGACGGAAATACCTTATCAGGTCAATAAAGCGCGTTTGGTGGAGCAGATTGCCCAGTTGGTGCGGGAGAAGACGATTGAGGGGATTACCGACCTCCGCGATGAGTCCGACCGGAACGGGATGCGCATTGTGATTGAGTTGCGCCGTGACATTAACCCGAATATACTCTTGAACCAACTTTATAAACATACGCCGTTGCAACAGTCATTCGGCGTGATTATGCTGGTGTTGGTGGATAATCAGCCGCGTGTGCTGCCGTTGCGCAATGTGCTCTCTTATTATCTGGACCACCAACGGGAGGTCGTAACTCGCCGGACTCAGTTTGACTTGGAAAAAGCGGAGGCCCGGGCGCATATTTTGGAAGGGTTACGGATTGCGCTGGACCATATTGACGCGGTGATCAGCCTGATTCGGTCCTCGCGGACCGCGGAGATTGCCCGGAAGGGCTTGGTGACCCAATTCGGCTTGAGCGAAAAACAGGCCCAGGCGATATTGGATATGCGGCTGCAACGTTTGACCGGTTTGGAACGGGAGAAGATCGATGCCGAATATCAGGAGCTGTTAAAATTAATCAGTTATTACCGCGAGCTTTTGGCGGATGTCCACCGGATTATGCAGGTAGTGAAGACCGAAATGCTGGAGATCAAGGCGAAATACAATGATCCCCGGCGCACGGAAATCGCTTTCGCTGAAGATGATTTTGTCGCCGAAGACCTGATTGCCGATGAAGAAATTGTGGTCACCATCACCAATCACGGCTATATCAAACGGCAGCCGGTGACTGTTTATAAAAGTCAAAAACGGGGCGGCCGGGGGATTAGCGGCCTGTCGACCAAAGAGGAAGATTTTGTGGAGCATCTGTTTATCAGTTCTACCCACGAACAGATCCTCTTCTTTACCAATCGGGGCCGCGTCTATAAGTTAAAAGGGTATGAAATTCCGGAGGCCGGACGGCAAGCCCGGGGGACCGCGATCATTAATCTGATTCAAGTGGAAGCGGGGGACCGGGTGAACGCGGTGATCCCCATTAAGCGGTTTGAAGCGGACTGTTTCCTCTTTATGGGGACGCGTTACGGCGTGGTCAAAAAGACCCCGCTCGATGAGTTCCGGGCGATTCGCAAGGGCGGTTTGATTGCCATTAATTTGGACGACGACGATGAATTGATCGATGTGAAGCTGACGGACGGCAAACAGCACTTGATGCTGGTGACCCGCCTGGGGCAGGCGATCCGTTTTTCGGAGTCCGACGTCCGGACGATTAGCCGGCAGGCCCGCGGGGTGAAGGGGATTACCCTTGACGAAGGCGATTTGGTAGTCGGTATGGATACGGTGCGCGACGACGCCGATTTATTGGTAATCTCCGAGATGGGGATTGGTAAACGTACCGCGCTTAAGGATTATCGGATTCAGACGCGCGGCGGCAAAGGGGTGAAGACGATTCACCTCACCGGCAGGCACGGCGTTTTGGTCGGGATCAAAGTGGTGCTGGAGACGGACGAATTGATGGTCATTACCGCCGAAGGAGTCATTATCCGGACCCGGGTCGCCGATATTTCCCGCACCGGACGGGATACTCAAGGGGTCCGGATTATGAAGCCGGACCATAATGACCGGGTGGTGACCCTGGCCCGGGTGGTCGGCGGTAATAAAGACGAGGAAGAAGAGGAACCCGGTGAAGCGGAGGGTGACGATAACCATACCGTGGCGCCGTCGGAGGAGACTGATAATAGAGAATAAGCGCGGGAGCGCTTTTTCTTTATTATCAGTAAGCAAGCTATTGCTATAGATGCCCTACTAACGAAATCGTCCCCAAGATAATAAAAGAACCAAAAACCGTAATTTGAAAAACCCGCATCAGTTGGGGGATCTCTCGCTGCATTTTGGGAGAGACCCAACCAACCAGGAAAGTTAAGACCAATAACGACGCCACCGAATTGGTAATTGAAAAAACCAAAGCCAATCCTACTGCCTGGACCGGCGTCAGCGTTGCCACGATGAGCAAAAACAGCAGTCGCGGCATGCAAGGGGTTACCCCATAGGCGATACCCGTTGTCACCAGGGGCCATTTACCGGTCGCTGGGACCGGTGGTTCGGCCGTACTCCGGCATGAAGCGCCACAATAGCGGCAAGCCGTCGTTTGGCATTTTCCCCAAAACATTTCCGCTAATAAATAAATACCGGTTAAAATCAAACAACCATCCACAACCAAATGGAGATCAATACCGGCAAGTCGTCCGCTTTGACCGATGACGGCTTGGCCCAAAACTGCGGATAAAAAAGCCAAGAAACTGCTTGCCGCCGTTTTCCCCACCCAAAAACAGCCGAATGCCCGGAAACTCCGTTTTATATTATTAAGCCGGGCCATCATATAAGTTGTTAAAAAAAGGGTGACGAGCGGGCTGCAAGCAATTCCGCAACTGAAGCCGACGGCTGCGGCCGCCATGAAAGGGTTGCTGTAATCAGCCAATGCGTTTGACATTGGCTTTCTCCGCTCTTTCTTTACTAATCAGCGCCGCCCCCAGGGAGCCGTTGAACTGCGGACGATTGGCCACGTGAATATCCGCCATTAACTCGTCCTCAAAGGCTTTATGCAACCCGACATTAAGCGCTCCGCCACCGGTCATGATAATCTCGCCTTCAATCTCCGACTTGCGGGT
>JASFQO010000016.1:0-12812 GCA_050115405.1 Bacillota bacterium | reverse complement strand
CATTGGTGCATTCGATATTTTGTACGGGGCATACTTTTTGGCAAATCCCGCAGCCGTTACATTGTTCCGGATCAAGCCGGAACTTGCGGTCGCATTGATTGACAGCGCTTTGATCCCGACGAAATTTAGAAGCGAGGAGCCGGTCGAGAAAGATTCCGGAATGTTCAACTCGGGAGTCACTTGTGCCCTCTCCCGAAACGCGGCGATTGGTAACGGTTTCGCCGCGCTCAAACGTGCCCCGAGATCCCGAGCAACCTCCAGACTATTGCCCGTACCGGTAAAATAGTAAATTGTCGTTTCCATATCCAAACCACCTCAATAATTCCGCATGTTCAAAAAAGGTCAATATCACGACTCCTCTATCTAACATAATTAACCGTGCCTGCTTTGCGGGGCGCGGCCGCCGCGATCGGTCCGGCGTGATAACCGAATGCTCCGGCGCCATAGAGCGTATAGCCTTCCGGAACTCCGATTTCCCGGAGCAAGGGCCGGAATGCCGCGGCGTTCAGCAATTTGGCGACCGCGTTAATCCAACAGGAACCAACTCCCAATGAAGCGGCGGCAATAAACATATTCCCTAAGGCTAAAGTGCAATCATGCTGTGGGGTTACTGCGTTCGGATCACCGGATACAACGATTAGGGTCGGAGCTTGGTAAAAAACACTGAAATTCTCGTCTTTCGCCCGTTCCGCCATCTGGGGAGGACCGGACTTGACCAGTTCCGCTTTAATCGTGCCGTTAATTTTTTGTAACAGAGCGGGACTTTGAATAACACTAAAACGCCATGGTTGAGCATTCATCCCGCTTGGCGCGTATCGCCCGGCCTCCAGGATCGCCTCCAATTCCTCCTCTTTTATCTGTTGCGTCCGATACGCCCGGATGCTTCTCCGGTTTAAGAGCGTCTTTAAGGTTTCATTCATTTTGTTTCATCCTTTCCGTAGTGATTTTAAATCCTATTTCATAGTAAATTATAACACTATTTGTTGGCGAAACGAAACTAAAAAGCAAGGTTTTGTCGCATATAATCAATTTTCTTGTGACTACCCTGAAAACTTCCCCTTAGACAACAGATTTTTAAGGGGTTTTTTGGGTATAACAAAACTAACCTGTTAATTTTAAATTTTAACAGGAATCTGAAAAGCCATGAAACCACTGTTAAATCGCAGTTGCTATTTAGGTAGGTATAACGAGGCCACCCGCTTGCGCTGAAAAAGGTGGTGGGGAGACTTGCCGGATTGGCTGATGCGCCGTGAAAAGCCGCACATTGCTGCGTCACTTAAACAGAATGAAGAATGCTGGAGATCGTTTTTGCAAACTTAAAGCGTGTTTGCAAAAAACGACTCTTAGGTCGCTGCGGTGCTCGATATACAGCGAGTATTATCTGCGCTCCTCCCTCGGTCGTTCCTTGCACTGCACGACTTTTGACGACGCGAATGTCGAGACTTTAAGCTCAACCAATCCGGCAAACTCCATCGGCGCGTCTGGGTAATGGCGCCGAACCTTGGGTACCTGGAAACCGTCTAAAGATGATTTTTATATAAATAACCACTTCCCCCTTGTCCCCCTTCTTAAAATAAGGCATAATAAAAAACGGACACCGTTAGGGTTTGCAGCACGCCTGTAAATCCTAATCAGCCATACTTCCTTCATCCGGGTGTCAAAACAAATGAAAATTACTGCTAACAACCAATAGCTAATAACCAGCAGCCAAATCTATTTTTACTCAAATTTATTACGAGGAAACCCAATGCAACCTACACTGACCCAACCACATTATATCGCCACCCCCGCCTTTAAAGACGCGCTCGCCTGCATCCAAAGCGGCGCGCCGGTTACCTTTATCTCCGGCAAGGCGGGCACGGGAAAATCGACCTTTACCAAAAACGAGCTGACCAAGCTTCCCGGCAACACGGTCTTTCTCTCCCCGACGGGCATCGCCGCCTTAAATATCGGGGGGCAGACCATCCATTCCTTTTTCTATCTGGAACGCGGCCTGCTCTACCCGGAACGGCTCAAGGAAAGCCGCCAACCGCAGATTTATCGGGAACTCGACTACCTGGTGATCGACGAGATCTCCATGGTACGGGCGGATTTAATGGACGCCGTCAACCACTCCCTCCAAATTAACCGCAAATCCGACGCGCCCTTCGGCGGCGTGAAACTGGTCCTGATCGGCGACCTCTTTCAATTACCGCCGGTGGTAGTCCGCGACGAACAGGCGGAATTTGGTCCCGGCAGGCGTTATAAGAACCGCTTTTTCTTCAATTCCCAAGCAATCCGTACCGCCATTATCGGACGTATCTTCAACTACATCAAGTTCGCGACGATTTTTCGCCAGGCCAATCAGGAGTTCATCGATCTATTGGAACAGGTGCGGCAGAGCAGCCTGACCGCAGATCTGATCCACACCCTGAACGGACGGATTGCCCCCGAAAGTATCATTGACGAACTTGACGAGGTTACGGTGTTAACCTGCACCAATAAGGCGGCCAACCGCTACAACACCAATAAACTGGAGGCGCTCCGGACGCCGAAACGACAGTATGAGGCGATTATTGAGGGTAAGTTCAGTCATGAGGATTTCCCTACCTTACCCATACTATCTTTAAAAGTAGGCGCCAAGGTGATCTTTATCAGAAATGATCCCGGAAAGGCTTGGGTTAACGGGACCACCGGGATCATTAAAAAGCTCGGTGAGAATGAAATTACAGTCAGAATTGACGGTCATAACCATTACGTGGAAAGGGAAACCTGGGAAAAATACCAATATCAGGCCGTTGACGGCAAAATCGAAAAGACCGTGGTGGGCAAGTTCAGCCAATTCCCGCTGAAACTGGGCTGGGCGCTGACGATCCACAAAAGCCAAGGCCTCACTCTCAAAAATATCTATCTGGACACCGGCCGCGGCGCTTTTGATTCCGGCCAAATCTATGTCGCGTTAAGCCGGGTACGCACCATTGAAAATATCTACCTCAAACAGCCGCTGACCAACCGCGAACTGCTGATTGACGCCGGGATCAAAAATTTTCTCAATTATATTGAGCAGTTTGTTTGGCAACGCCCCTAAAACAACCGCCTCAATTATCCCCTTCCAATCCCCCGCCCGGTCCGGTCGATTAACCGGCCGAGCCGCAGTCCGTCAAATAGACCTTGTTGGTATAACAGATCACCCTTCCTGCTCTCCATCTGAGTCTCAGCGCTTTCATAATTCAGGAAAAGCTGATTCGCTTCGGGAGTGAGACCTGCGTCAAGTTGCTCCAGCGCCCGGGAGAATTCTTTCTTGAGGCGGACGTATTCCCGATCGCGGGGGAGAAATTTATTACACAGTTCTATGGTACGGCTATTCACGAAATCTTTCAAAATAACAGGCCAAGTTTTAATCATAAAAGGAACCCCCTTCACAAAATTTTAAATATCCCAATCCTTGACCGGCCGCCGCCTGAAAGGGCTGCGATTTCAAGGAAGCAATTTGCATTATGTAAAATGTCACAAAATGTTCTTCCATTACACCTTCTTTCGATTTTTTTAATCCCTGGACTGCATTTTTAAAACCCTCATCCATTGCCGGGCCGAAAATAAAAGAAACCTTGAGTAATCAACCTAATTATGGTAAAATATTTACAAATGTTTTTATCAGATCCGAGACGCTTATTTAAAAAACATTGCCCATTTGCGTTGTTTCAATTGCTTTTTACTATTTGTGTCATTCTAATTGTTTTTGCTATTTGTAGTTATTCTAATGCTTTTTACTATTTGCATCGTTCCAATTGCTTTTCAGTCGTTTGTATATTATCATATACTTATTATATTTTAAAATATATAAATTGTCAATAACTTACAATAATATTTTTTAGGAGTAAATTATGAAATTCAGTCAAAAATTAAAACGCCTTCGTCAGGAGAAAAATTGGAGTCAGGAAATTCTCGCCGGAGAAATCGGTGTCAAACGGCTGGCCGTCGTCAAGTACGAAGGCGATCAAACTAAACCTTCCGCCAAAACGCTGCAAAAAATTTCCTCCGTTTTTGGCGTGTCCATTGATTATCTTTTGGCGGAGGAACCGGAGCAATATTCCGTAACGGAGATCAAGGATAAGACTTTAGCGGAATATGTCTCTGAAATTGAACAGATGGGCGAGGCGGAGATCAATTTGGTGAAATTCTTTTTAGACGCGGTGATTTTCCGGCACAAACACGGGAGCGACTGAGTCAGTGAGTGAGTCAGGGGACGGTTCTTTGACTCAATTTATTTTCAAAATTCTTTATTGAAAAGACCGAGTTAAATGGATTTGAAGTAATCATCAGAAACGCCGATAATTGCTCCGTTTATGGCGCATTATATGACCAAAACAATCTAATCAACACTTGGACTGCGTCAATGAGTAAAAAATTGTAAGCCTGCAGGTAACCATTGAGTCAACGAACCGTCCCCTGACTCAAACCGTCCCCTGACTCACCCGCGCTGTGTTTGCCGCATTTATCGCCCCAGACCGCGACTACCGTTTGGCCTTGCCGGACGAGGATCACTTCGCAGCGGTTGCTGCAGCCTTCACATTCAAAAGTATGGGGAGTAAAATTTTGGTTTAATAGTTGATAACCTTTGAACTTGGAGCTTTGTCCGGTTCTCAAGTATTGTTTTCGGGCCAATAGCGCCGCTCCGATCGCTCCCATCACCTTATAATGCTCCGGGATGATCACAGTCGTGTGAAGTTCCCTTTCAAACGCGGCTTTAATCCCAATATTGGCCGCTACCCCGCCTTGAAATACTACCGGCCCGTCCAGTTGTTTGTCCCGCGCCAGATTATTCAGATAGTTGCGGACTAAAGCCTCGCAAAGGCCGTTAATAATATCCGCTTTGGAAAACCCGAATTGTTGTTTGGCAATCATGTCGGATTCGGCAAAAACCGTGCATCGGCCGGCAATTTTCACTTTATTGACCGCAGTCAGGGCTAACGGGCCGAATTGTTCAATGGGGATTTTCAACCGTTCCGCTTGATGGTCCAGGAAAGAGCCGGTCCCGGCCGCGCAAATTGTATTCATGGCGAAATCAGCCACAATGCCGTTCTTAATGAAGATAATTTTGGAATCTTGGCCGCCAATCTCCAAAATGGTCCGGGTTTCCGGATAAAAACTGAGTGTGGCCCGGGCGTGCGCCGTGATTTCATTTTTAATAATATCGGCCCCAATGATTGTCCCGGCCAACAGGCGTCCGCTTCCGGTAGTCCCGACTCCGCCGATTACCGTCTTCCGAAACAGACTGCCTATTTCCGCCAAGCCCGCTTTAATTACCGGCAACGGCTGGCCGTCATTGCGAAAATAGCGGGTGAACAGGACCTGCCCCGACCCGCCGATGATCGCCATATTGGTGCTTACCGAACCAACGTCAACCCCTAAAAAAAGCTGTTCCATTAGCTGCACCCCTTAACTCTTGACGACTCCATAACAAATCTATAAACGCTTCCAGACGGATTTGATAATTAGCCCAACCGTTCTGCTCGTCCAAAGATAATGATAAAATCGGGCAATCCAATTGCAACGCCAAGTTGGGGATGATGGTCCGGGTAATTAATTCCGGCATGCACCCGAATGGCATCAGATGAATAATCCCGTCGCAGCCCAGCCGGTGATACTCCAAAATATGCCCGATACTGTCCCTTTCATGGCCCCCCACTCCGCGTTTCAGGTATTGTTGGACCTCGCGCAACATCCGCCGCGGCGGTAAAAAACAATGGGTAAGCCAGTCGGAGAGGTACCAGCTTCGGACCACCTCCACTCCCCAGGCGCCCAATTTACTTTCCAAATCATAGTTGGCGGCATTCTCCATTACCAAATAAATCTCCCCGACCAGTCCCACTTTTAAGACCTTGCGCTCCCGATTTACCGGGACCCCGGCAATGACGCGCTCTGCTTGACGGCGGGCCTTCCTTAGTCCGGCCAAATCATTGCACTGCTCCAATAAGGACTGCAACTCCAGCCAGGCGTGGTCGGCAGCACCCGCCGCCATTTCATAAGGTCGGACCCGATTCAGTTTTTTTTGCAACGAGTCGCTGCAATAGATTAATTGGACGGCAAAGGATAAAGCTTTGATAAATTCCAACGTCGACCGGCGGTTTTTTAAAGCCAGATATTGCCGGCGAAACCCGTTAAAATCCTCAAACAACGAGTCAAAAACCAATACCTGCGCATTATAGCCTAACTGGCGCAGTATTTGTTCGCTTAAATCCCCGTAGTAAACCGCCCGGCAGGCGCCGATGCCGCCGCTGGTCACGATCAATTCGACTCCCTGTTCGGCCGCTGCAATGAAACTGCCTAAAATGATTTTAAACGGCAGACAGATGAACTCCGGGCTATACTTCAACCCCAATTCCAGCGTCTTTGGAGTGGGCCGTAAAGGAGGGATAACCGTATGTCCCAAACGTTCCATCAGTTTTTGATAAGCTATTACCGGTCCCATGGAGGGAAAGGCGATTTTCATATTACTTGCCGTCCCTGCATTTGCTCTTTCCGTTCGGCTAACATATCCACAAAAGCCTCCAGTCTGGTTTGCAGGTGCCCGCTTTCCGAATGCTCATCGAGGTTCACGAGGAGCAACGGCTTTTGCAGTTTCCCGGCTTCAATGCTTAAAAGCTTCGTCACTATTGAATCCGGACCGCACCCAAACGTGGAGACGTAAATCACGCCGTCGACCTCCGGTCCTTTCAGGAAAGCCAGCCCCGCACCAAAAACAATTTTGCTGAAGTTCCAATACAATGGACGCTTTAAAGTTTTTAAATTCGCTGCGATTACCACTGGTTCTACCATTTCCCAGGTACGGATGGTTCCTCCCAGATCAATTAGTTTCCTGAAAACCCCTTTACTGATAAACGGGTCATATAAGACATAGGCGTATCCCAACAAGCCAATGGTTATGCCGCATCCGGATTGATTGGTTTTTGGCAAACGATTCATTGCGCTTAAGGTTAATTTATCGGTCCGACACTGCCGCAAGAACTGTTGCCAATACCTGTTTGCCTGACTTTCAATTTGTTTGAAGCGGGACGGGGAAGTAATTTTTTGTTGCGGTAACTTGGTCATGTTAATTTGCAGTCCATTACAGTTAATCTCCGGAGCGAAACAGCAATTTTCATCCAGGCCGACGGTATGTTTGACAATATCGGATAAGCCGATTAGCTTCGGACAGAAAAAGTTGTCACGATTACCGCTATTCATGGACGGCAATAAAATAAGATCCACTTTTTGCTCCATCAGCTTCACAATATGGCCGACGCAGACTTTGACCGGAATGCAAAACTCATGGGGCAACAGTTTTGACCCTAAGTCGGCAATGGTTTTATTACTCGCCTCGGACATCACTATCTCCAGATTGAGCCCGGATAATAGTTTCCGCCAATAGGGCAGGTGGTATGCTGCAAATAAACTGTGGGGTATTCCGATTTTCATCGCTTTTTCGATCCTGTTCTTTGAGTGATTTTCATAACCATTTTTGCCAAAGTTTTCAGGAAATATTCGTCCTTGAAAAAAACACCTAAAAAACCGATTTTGCATCGTTCCCTGCCTGCCCTGATGATCGCCTGCCAAAAGTATCACTTTTTATCGTTTACCGCAACTTTATCCCAATGCGAAACAAAATATCCAAAAAAAATTAGTTATGCTATTGCAAGATCGTTGTCTTTTTTGGTAAAATTAGGTATAAATAGCAACAAATTTTATATTAATTTCTGATTTTTACTAAAATATTTTAGCCTCCAAGCCACTTTTTCACAAAAACCAAAAGGAGATGAATTGCCATGACGATCGATACGCAAATTGCCGGCGTAATCGATAGCCACACCCAGGCGGCCACGGAAATTCAAGCGAAAGAAGCTTATCAAAAATATGTAACGGAAAGCATTCAATCCGGTCTATTGCAAATTGACAACTTAACCCTGCATTTCACGGCGGAAAGCTTATTAAACAATGCCATCCGGTTGTATTTACCCCACGAATTTACGGTCATGGACCCGGAACTGGCTGAAGCCAAATATCCCTCAACCCGGCGTCCCGGCTTAATCTATACCGACTCCAGCACGACGATTAATCTGGCTTTCAAGCACACCCCGACTCCCCTCGTCCTCAAAGAATTGGCGGAATTCAAGCAAACCATGATGCGGACCGTTCGGAAAATGCAATCAGCCGCCCAATTCCTTGACGACGGGATTAAAGTGTTCAATCATGTCGCGCTGGGATACTTTGAGTTTGTCACTCCGGCGCTGGACGGCGCCATCTACAATTTAGCCGCTTTTACACCGCTCGCCGGCCGGGCCTTGTTAATCAACTGCAATTGTTTTGAAGCGGATCTCCCCCAATGGCAACCAATCATCTGGGGGATGCTCAGTACTTTGCGAATGAATCCGCAAAATGTTAAGGAGGATGTAATGCCATGATCCTGCCGTCATTGGGTTATGAGGCCATTCAAATTGCCCCGTTTCAAGTCAAAGAATTAAAAGACCTGCAAATCGTCAGGAAAATCAACGAACATACCCGGCTGACTTTTACCGGAATTATCCCGGCAGCCCAAAAGAATAGCTATCTCGATTCCGCCGACGCCAAAACCCAGGTGGAAGTAACTCTGGCCGGAAATGGGCAAAGCATCACCTTTTTTAAAGGCCCGGCTACCAAAGTCCAGGTCAAGACGGTACGCGATATCTATTATCTTGAAGTCGAAGCCCTGTCCCACACTTATGACCTGGATATCATGGTAAAAAACCGTTCGTTTCAAAACGGCGCGCTGACCTATACCGACATGTTTCAAAAAGTGATCGCCACTTACCCCGGCGCCGATCTGAAGGACACCGCTTCCCGGGGAGCAACCCTGGATACTTTCGCGATCCAGTATCGCCTGACCGACTGGCAATATCTCAAACAAAAAGCCTCCCTGTTTCATGCCGGATTGATCCCGGCTGACACTGCCGCCAAACCCCAGTTTTACATTGGCGTCCCCGAAGGTGATTCCCAGGGCGACCTGGATAATTTCCATTACAGTGTCCGCAAAAACATCGGCAGATTTCGGATTGCGGCGGAAAACTATCAGTCTTCCCTGCAAGAGTCGGACTTCGTCTCCTACGAGGTCGAGACCGGCCAAATTCTCAAGCTGGGGGACCAGATTAACTTTAAAGGCAAATCGCTCTATGTCGCTGAAGCTATTTCTTTAATGGAACAAGGTCTTTTAAAGCACCGCTATCGGCTGACTCCCAAAGGCGGCTTAAGTCAGGAGACAATCTATAACCCGGCTTTGACCGGCGCTTCCGTCCCGGGCAAAGTGCTTGCCGTCGCCCGGGACAATGTCCGGGTCCACTTGGAGATTGACTTAGAACAAAAAGAAACCGAAGCCTATTGGTTCCCCTATACGTCGGTCTATACCGCCGAAGGCAACAGCGGCTGGTACTGTATGCCCGAAGTCGGCGATTCGGTCCGGGTGTACTTCCCGGGCCCCGGCGAAACGAATGCCGCCGCCGTCGGCTCGATACGGCAGGATTCCAACGACGGTCAAAATAACAAAGTCGGCAATCCCGATGTTAAATATTTTCGGACCAAATCCGGCAAAGAACTGATGTTTTCCCCCAGTGAAATCGTGATCACCGGCAAGGACGGCGAAGTCTTTGTCCGCCTCAACGACCAGGAAGGGATTGAAATCTACAGCAAACAAGGGCTGAAATTAACTTCCCAAAAAGATTTGACCCTGGAATCGGCCCAAAAAATCACCATCACCGCCGGGCAGGAGATCGCCATGGAGTGCGGGGAGAGCAATTTGAAAATGGACGGAACAACCAGTATTAAAGGGTATGAGATTAAGTCCAATTAAAAGGCATGAAGCCCAAGAGGTAAGGTTTTTACCGGCCTGCGCCGCCGGTCTAATTGAAAGGAGGCCTTTAGATGACTAAGCGTGAAGCTTGGCACCACTTCCGGGAAAACTATGTAAAGCAAATCGGTCAAAAGCAACTAATGGCAGCGGAAGCCTATTTCCAAAGTCACCTTGAAGAACTGGCGGACGGCTTTTTAAACTCGTTCCGCGCCATCTGCCGCCAAGTCCTGGTTTTCCAGGAAAAACAACTGAAAGGGCCACTCGGGTATATTCACTATTCATGGCTCCGGACGCAACTGCTGGAGCAAGATTACCGGGTGCTCATCGAAACTTACGACGGCAACTGGTATCTGGACCGCCGCGAATGTGTAGCGGAGTATGACGCCGCCTGGCTTTGGCGTTTTTGGGGCGACTGCGTCGCGGAACTGGAGAGCAAACGTCAACCCTATCTCGACCAAATCACCGCGGCGGACTTGGAACTAATCGCCCGCCGGGGCGTCGCCAAATACGGCCAATACCTGGTAAGTCTGGCCCGCTATGCTTTAAACCGGGCCGAGCTTGAACCGGAGTATGGCGCCCTTGTCAAGGAAGCCGAATGCGAAGTCCGGGTCGGTGAATACCAAGATCTGAGCGAAGTGGTCTTGAAGACGGATACCCGTCCGAAGGAGTCCCGGGAAATCAAACGTTGGTTGGCCCGGAAAACCGACCTGGAATATAGTTACGAAGTGTTGCGCAGCTTGGACTTGTCCCGGGGCGATTATGAAGGACTGGACTTACGCTATTGCGACTTACGGGAATGCGATTTCAGCGACTGCAATTTGCAAAACGCCTTCCTGTTGGGGACCAAATTTGCAAGTAGCTGCCTAGACCGGGCGGACCTCCGGGGCGCGTTGCTCTATGAAGCCGATTTCAGTCATTGTAGTTTAAAAGCGGCCAATTTGAGTGAAACCGAAGGCCCGGCCGGACCGCTGCCGGGGCCGGAATGGCAGACGCCCGGCTTTCGCGGGATTAACTTTCAGGCGGCGGACTTAACCGGAGCGGTCTTCGGCGATGCCGTCCTCGCCGGGGCGGACTTTCGGGACGCTGTCGTGACGGAAACTGATTTTAACGGCGCCGCCCTGCAGGAAGCGCTTTTTACGGTCGCCGCCCGACAACAGGTCCGGCTGACTAAAAAACAGCGCGCCCAGGTCCGTTGGGAATAATATGTATTGTTGCATATGGCAGAAAGAAGAGAGCTATTGTGGACTTTTTCATTATATCGCAAGACAAAAGAATCACCAGGGCCATCCAACCCACCGGAAACTTCGCCGCGTTAACGGACCCGGCGGGACCGGAGGCCGCCGAACTCCCGGTACAATATTACCTGAAGGAAAGCAGGATTCATGAATACCTTGATTTTATTGAGACTCCGGGTCCGCTGGCAGCCGACCGCCTGAAAAAATTGTTGGCAAAATATGATTCCCGGCTGGAGTTTCGCCCGGTAGTCCTGGCGGATCTCCCTCGGATGCGGCAAGATTTATACTGGCAACTGCTCCCTCCGGTCCGGGAATGCCTCGCGCCGCAAACTGAGTTTCTCCCGCACCGGGTGGTGAAGACTTTAGTGCTGGACGCCGCCAAAGTTGGCTCTGCCAAAGTTTTTAAGGTGGCCGGCATTTTGGAACCGTGGACCCTAGTCAGTCTGGAAGTAGCCGAGAGCATTCTCCGTCGGGACCTGATCGGGATGAGATTTCACAAGATTGCCTGTGCCTAATATTACCAAAGTATTGGAAAGGAACACCAACCCATGAAACCAAAAGTGCAAAAAGCCACCGGGGCGCAAAAAAGTTATGTGGTGGCGGGCGCCACCTTAAAATGCAATCAGGGCGACAAGCAAAGCAAACTCAAACTAGCCGCCCACCATCGGGTCTACATCAAGGGTATCCCCCAGGCCAATATCAACGATTTTAAACCCAATGTCAATGTCTTGCCCTTCGGCATGTGCAAAAGCATGTCCAACCCGGCGGTAGCGGCGGCGACGGCCGCCAATAGAGGAAGATTGAAAAAGATGCCCTGCACCCCGGTGTTGACCATGCCGTGGATCAATGGCAAAGAAGATAAAACGGTGGCCGGCGCCCCGGCCCTACTGAATAAGTCGACTCAGATGTGCCTCTATTGCGGCCGGATTACGATTAAGGACGACGGGCAAAACGCAGGAAATGCAAATAGGAGTAATTCTCAACCTAACAAAACAGCCCGCTCAAAAAATAGGTCAGCAACTAAGTCGACTTGCACCATCGGTCCGGCTCCTCCTCCAGTTCGATATGAAAAAGATCCGGACGCCTTACCCGAGGATAAAGGAAATATCGTAGTTGATGGTAAGAAATATCCGGTTTATGTCCCTGAATTTCATAATGGTTCAAATGCTGTTTATAAACGAAACGGATGGTCAGTAATAAAAACCAAGCATGTAACTTCAACGGATACAGATTGGCTGGGGGTAATAACCAGTTTTGAGTGTGAAAGTTTAGATGATACCTCGACCATGAGCAAGAAAAATATCCGTGATTTTTGTGCTTTGTCATTAGTTATGGGTTTTTTGCAAGCATATGCTGATAATACTGTTACAACTTCTATACATGTGGAAATATTGAAGAAAGGTAGTGCACATCGAGCAATTGTACAATATGGAACAAGTAATAATCCTATACAGAAAAATGCAGGTATTTCGTTTACATGTTTAAATTTGGTTAGTTCTTCCTGGAATAAAAACGATCTCGAATTATTAATCAAAAAATCGTTTCCCTGTCCGGAAAATAAGACATATGACATAAAAGTATCACTTGATTCTAATCATAAAACCGACCGTTATATTGGGTATTTGTCAGTAATTAATGGTAAAGTAATACTCACGCCAAAATTGTATAAAAACGACAAAGCAGAATTAGGGCTATATCCTTTATATTTGGGTGAAACAGGAATAGGCTGGAAACACGAA
>JASFQO010000015.1:0-12847 GCA_050115405.1 Bacillota bacterium | reverse complement strand
GATTCGTTTTACCGTCGCCACGGTTAACGGACGCGTCCCGGTGATTGCCGGTACCGGCAGCAACGATACCCGTCACGCGATTGAACTAAGCCAATTTGCCGAAGTGGCAGGCGCGGACGGGATTTTATCGGTGACCCCGTATTATAATAAGACGACCCAAAAAGGGCTTTACGAACATTTCCGCTTAATTGCCCGGAGTATCAAGATTCCGGTGATTTTATACAATGTCCCGTCACGTACCAATCTGAACATTGACCCGCAAACGCTAAACGCGCTGGCGGAACTGGAAAACGTGGCCGCCGTCAAGGAATGTAATCTGGCCCAGGTTGGCGAAGTGATGAACCTTTGCGGCGATCGGCTTACCATCTATTCGGGCGAGGATGGATTGGTCCTGCCGATGTTGGCGCTGGGCGGCCAGGGGGTTATTTCGGTAATGGCCAATATTATTCCGCGCGATACTCATGAATTGGTCGCCCGATTTTTAGCCGGCGATTTGGAGACCGGCCGCCGGATTCAACTGAAAACCCTCGATTTGATCAAGGCTTTATTTTGTGAAGTCAATCCGATTCCGATTAAGACGGCAATGAATATGCTGGGGATGCGGGTGGGCCGGTGCCGGTTGCCCTTGGTGGAGATGAGCGAGGCCAACGCCCAATTCCTCAAAAATGCGTTGCTTAAGTATGGGTTGTTAGGGTAAAAATACGTTTGATTTTTTGCAGTTAAGAAAGAGATCTGCGAGGGCGGATCTCTTTTTTGTGTTTTGTTACCCCTTTATCTGGATTCTTAAGCAATGTTTTCATTAATTTGTTGGTGAAAATTAATTTTCCCGTTAATCTTCGTTTCGGTTATTGCCAAGTTATTACAATAATGGTATTATATTACCGGTATAATATTTTAAACGAAAGGAAGTTTCATACAATCTGTTCCCGGACCGGATCAAGAGTGAAAAAACCTGTTTAATAAAAAATTGGAATATTTTGTCTAAAAAAGCAGGAAAATTATATTCTGAATGGAAATAATTAGAAGATAGGTTTACTTTGTAATAACAGTAATTTTTTGACGGACTCTTGGGTGGTCGGGAAAAAGGCGCGAGACGTATGGAAATTACTTTTCGTTAACTTCCAGCCTCTAGCCTCCAGCCTCCAGCTTCCAGACGGAGGCGCGCGTTATGAAAGACAAGCAGATTAAGACGAAAATACGTCAGAATTTCCACTGGCGGTTTTGGGTTTGGCGCAGCGCAGACAGGGACGTTAAGGTAAAAATAAATATTTCCGAAGAATTGCTAAGATTTCAGGCCGGGCTGGACAGTAGCCAGCCGGTAGCACTCCCGGACCTGATAACATTATTATCCGTGATCACGGCTTATTTTGATAAATTGGAGAGGGTGGATTGGCAGATCGCCAAAGCGGTGCGGGAAATTGGACCGCAATTGGTAGCGAATTTGAACCGGTTAATGGAACAGTTGGCATTGGAGCAAGGGATTGACAGATCACAGCATACTAAGGACAATGTGTTATTTGCCATTTATGACCGGATTGAAAATCTGTTAATTGTCGCCAAGACCAAGCAGGAACGGTCGAAAGCGGAGATCTATCAACAATTGCTGGATTATCTTCAGGTGATTTACGCCCAAGAGTTGGAGTGGATTCGGATGGAATCGATTGGCCGCAGTTATAATCCCTATGATTATGATGGGTTTGCAATTGACCGTATCTGTAATAGTCAAGGCGATCCTTCCGGAATGGAAATTGTGAACGAATTGCGGGCCGGATTTAGATGTCGGGGAAGAGTCATTCGTAAGCCGGTGGTGGAATTTTACGAATGACTGAAAATAGGGGGCAGTGAATAGGAAATGGGTGCTTGTATCGGGATTGACTTGGGAACTACCAATTCGGAAGTAGCGGTAATTGTGGACGGTAAACCGGAACTAATTGTCAATGGCGACGGTAAACGGATCACCCCGTCACTGGTTGCTTTTTATCAACAGGAGATCATTATTGGGGAGACCGCCAAAGCTTTAATGCGTTCCGGCATGAGCGAAAGTTCGGTCTGTTTGGTAAGTTCCATCAAACGGCAAATGGGGACGGGCACTAAAATTTATTTTAACAACCGGGAATATTCACCCCAGCAAATTGCCGCCTTAATTTTAAAACAATTAAAACAGGATGCGGAGCGCTATCTGGGAACGCCGGTCGAAGAGGCCGTAATCAGTGTCCCGGCCTATTTTAACGATGTGGAACGCCAGGCGACCATTGACGCGGGGATGATCGCCGGGTTTAAAGTGGAAAAGATTATTAATGAGCCGACTGCCGCGGCATTGGCGTATGGCCTGGACCACGGCAATACGGAGCAGCGGATTTTAGTGTATGACCTGGGCGGCGGCACTTTTGATGTCACGGCGCTGCATTTGTATGAAGGGATTATCGAAGTTAAGGCGTCCACCGGCGATAAACACTTGGGCGGAGACGACTTTGACCATGACTTAATTCGCTATGTACTCCATAAATATCAGAAAATCTCCGGGGAAACCGTGGTTGCCTCCAATAAGGGAGATTTACGGACAGAACTGGGTCGGGCCCGTTATTATCTCCTCAAATTGAAGTGTGAAGAACTCAAAAAACAATTGTCAACCGTCAAAAAGGCCCCGTTTTCACTTTCGTTGCGCAGTAGTGACGACCATACGCTTCATAGTATTGACCTGCAAATTACCAGGGCCGAATTTGAAGCGTTGATTCAAGACAGAATTGAGCGGACCGGGTTATTTTTGGACGAAGCATTGGCGCTCGCCAAGTGGGCGCCCCAAATGATTGACCGGGTTTTATTAGTGGGCGGTTCCACTAAAATACCGTTGGTGGAAAGATTTATCGCCGCTAAATTTGGCCAAAAGCCCCGTCGGGAAATTAACCCCGATGAGGCGGTCGCTTTGGGCGCGGCGATTGACGCCGGTTTGAAACGGGGGGTCCTCGATGAAAACCGGGCGCTGCTTGTGATGGACGTGACTCCGTTTAGTTGGGGGACGCCCTGTATTGATATATATGGCGGGGAACTGCGGGCGGATGTCTGCACCAAAATTATTACCGCTCAAACGAAAATACCCTGTTCGGGAGAGGAGACTTTTTATACTATTTATGAAAATCAGACGGGAATTGATGTTTCCATCTATATCGGCGAAGCGGATTTAATCGCCGAAAATACGTTGGTCCAGGAATTTATAGTGACCGGGATTCCGCCGGCGCCCGCCGGGCAAGAGACGGTCAAATTGGAATATACGATTGATGTTAACGGTAATTTAACCGCGACCGCTACTGTCATGAGTACGGGCCAAGCCACTCGGGTGATAGTGAAGGCCGCCTTAAACCGGATGAGCCCGACGCAGATTAGCCAAAGCCGGGACCAGTTGGAGCATGATTGGCGCAAAGCCGGTTTGACCTAACAAAGGAATGATAGGGGGTATAGTGTTGATGGAAGATCGAATTTGTCCGGTCTGCCGCCGTCCAATGCTGGGGATGGTTTGTAGCGGATGTGGCCTGGATTTAAATGTCGCCAACCGTTTAACCGCTACAGCGCGTCAATTGCTGAATCAGGCGTTGGAAGCGATGCAGAATAAGGCTTATGTTAAAGCGTTGCAGTATGTGGAACAAGGGTTGCGGACTAATCCGAAAGATTCCGAATTGCTGTTGTTGGCCGGGTTGTGCCATTACGCGCTGGGCGATTTGGCCCAAGCGGACTATAATTGGAGCAACTCCCAAAATAATTTGGCCACGGAGTACCGGCAAAAAATTGCGGAAGATCAGGATGGGTTTCAATGGATCTTTAACCGCTACCACCGGGCGATTGCCTTGATGCGCGACGGGAAACAGCGGCAGGTAATTAAAATTTTGCAAAAGGCGTTGCATACCGGTCCGCAATATTTGCCTGCCTTGGAACTGCTGGCGCAAGCTTATTATGACTTGCGGCGCTACTGGCAATGCCACCGGATTATGAAACGGATTGAGGCGGTCACGGTTGACGCGCCACTCATAAAGCGACTGGCGAATGATTTGTACCAAAAAGTGGCGCGGCGGCGTCTGGTCTATACCCTACTGTTCGTAATCATCATCACCGGAAGCGGTTGTTATGGCTTAAAGCAGGTTATTGCCAAAGTAAAACCGGCTGAGGTGAAAGTAGTCTACCGTAAGCAAATCGTAACCAAGGACCGCTTTAACCGTGAAGCGCTGCGGGCAGCCGCCCATAGTTTGGCGGAACGGGACGACCCGTTGACCGGGGCGGATATTTTGGCGGCAATCAGCGATTCCCAGGCGACCGATTGCGGTTTTACCAAGGCGGAAAAGTTGCTGTTAGCCCGGGCGGCAGTCCATTATTATTTTGAGGGGCGGCATCATTTTTGCCGGCATGATTATGACGCGGCGGCGGTCAGTTTTATTAAGAGCCGTTCTTATCCGGTGCGTACCTACGTTTATGACGACACCTTGTATTATCAGGCAATTGTGAGGGAAAGGCTGGGCGCCGTATGGCCGGCGATTGCTTTATATCAACAGTTGCTACAGGAAGTCCCCGAGAGCAATTATTGTCGCGAGGCGGTGATCCGTTGGGGCGCCTTGGCGGAACAACACCGGGAACTACGGCCGCAGTTTAGTGCCCTAGCGCAAACTTATCCTCAGTTTTACCAGTTAATCTTCAGCAGGACCAAGAATTGGGGGGAAACAATCAATCATGAGCCGGGTAAATTACTTTGAAATTTTGGGAATTGCGCCGGAGGCCACGGAAGCTGAGATTGAAAGGGCTTATCGCAATAAAGTGAAAGAACACCCGCCCCGTAAAGACCCGGAAGGTTTTAAACTTGTCAATGAGGCCGGTAAGTTACGCGACCCGGAATTTCGGCATGATTACCGGGAAGGTTTGCAAATGAAGGCCGTCAGGAAATATCTGGAACGTTATGAGGCGGCGATGACGGCCAATGACTATAATGCGGCCCTGGAGGCCGTCAAGATCGCGGTGAAACGTTGTCCCGGTGTGGCGATGCTTTACAATCTGCAGGGGCATTGTTTTTCGGCCCTGGGCAGTTATCGGGAGGCGATCATCAGTTATCAAAAAGCTTTTAACATCACCAATACCGCCGTCTATCTCTACAATATCGCGTATATGCATTTTAAAGACAGCAATTATCTGAAAGCCATCGACTTTATTGAAAGATGTCTGCAACTCGAAGCAACGCATAGGAAAGCGGTTATTTTATACAGCCGGATCTTAAACGGGCAAGGCCAGCCGGAACTGGCGGCGCAGGAGTTGGAGAAGGTGGTCGGGCCCGAAGACAAGCTGGAGGCGGCTGATTTTGAACTGTTATTGCAGTTGTTGGTCGCCCATATTCATTTGGAAAACAAGGCGGAAATCCAGCATGCCCTGGAACGGATTAAGGCAATCGTTTGGGAAGATAAAACTTTAAAAGTACAAGCAATCACCAAACTGTGGGATCTTTGCAAGCTATTGGCGGAAAGGGAGTATTATGAGGCCACCTACCAAGTGTTGTTACTCTGCCACCAAACGCTCGCGGAGCCGGCAATCGCGCGGATGTTGGAATTTTACTCCGTAGCCCGTTTTATCGATACTTTAGTGGACGACCCGCAAATGCTCACTCCGTTAAAACAGTACTTCATTTTGGAGTTTTGCCAATTGGAGCAGAAGAAAAAACGCCGGATCGCCAAGGAAATCAAACAGCAAATCGACTATTATCTTTTAAAGGAGCCGGAGGAATTACAAGCGTCATTGCAAAAGTTGCGGACGGACTATCCGGCCTTGTATCGTCATAGTGAAACCTATCTGCAACAGTTGCTGCACAATATGGAACGCAATCAATCCTGGATTCAGCGAATTTTACGCGGCTGGTTCTGAATGGGAGGTGGCTGAGCTAAAAGTCTCGACATTCGCGTCGTCAAAAGTCGTGCAGTGCAAGAAACGACCGAGGGAGGAGCGCAGATAATACTCGCTGTATATCGAGCACCGCAGCGACCTAAGAGTCGCTTTTTGAAAACACGCTTTAAGTTTGCAAAAACGATCTCCAGCATTCATCATTCAGTTTAAGTGACGCAGCAATGTGCGGCTTTTCACGACGCATCAGCCAATCCGGCAAGTCTCCCCACACCTTTTTTTAGCGCAGGCGGGTGGCTTCGTTATACCCTATCTAAATAGTCACAATAGTAATTCAATTGCAAAAAGCTTTTCAAAAATTTGATTGACAAGCCCCTGCCGACAAGATAAAATTAAGTTGTTAAAGGGGAGTAGTTAGGGTGAAAATTGTCGTCAGGCAATTTACACTCGCAGTTTTGTGTCCGAACGTAGGGAGGACATGAACTTGTGATACAAAGTCAACATACTGATGGCGCCTTTGCGGCTACATCTGGCTTTGTAACCCGGGATACGGGCAACGAGACTTTTGACATAACTTTGGTTATGTTGAAAGTCTTTTTTTATATAAAAAAAATTTTAAAGGAGCTGAGCGAACTTTGAGTGGATCATTGTTAACCTTTTTCTTTGCGGCAGGCGCCGTTACCCTGGCGGAAATAGGCGACAAGACGCAATTGCTGGCGATGGCTTTTGCCGCTAAGTACAAAGCGTCCCAAGTATTGTGGGGCGTGTTTGGCGCTACTGTTCTCAATCATGCCCTGGCGGTAGCGTTAGGCAATTTATTGACTAAGTTTCAAACAGTGGCGGTCTGGATCGAAAGCCTGGCGGCGCTGTCCTTTATCTTTTTCGGTCTGTGGACAATCCGGGGCGATCGTTTGGAGGGTGAAGAGAAGCAGTGTACCAAGTACGGGGCGGTAATGACGGTAGCAATCGCTTTCTTTCTGGCCGAATTAGGCGATAAAACTCAACTAGCGACGATTGCCCTTGCTGCCAAATTCCCCGCTGCTCCCGTAGCGATTTTAATGGGGACTACCACTGGGATGCTGATCGCCGATGGGCTGGGTATTTGGTTGGGCGTGGCGGCCTGTAAACGGATTTCGGAACATACTGTCAAGCTGGTAGCGGCGGGTGCTTTTATACTTTTTGGTTATATTAGTGTTTTTCAGGTGGCGTTGGAGAAGCTGAAATTAAATTTGGGCGGGGTTTTGGCGCTCTTAGCCGGGATAGTGGCGCTTAGCGGCTGGATAGCCTGGCGGCTTTGGAAAAACGAACCAAATCCGAATCCGGCCGTACCGGAATGGTGTGCTGTGGCCCGGGAAACGGATGACACCCATGATTTCTAGCCTCTGGCCTCCAGCTTCCGGTCTTCAGGAAGCTGGAGCACCTTATTTAAAGTGGCGCTGAATTCCTCGATTTTATAGGGTTTACCGATTACGCCGCAAAAACCGTATTTGGCGTAATCCGCCATAATCGGGTCATTAGCGTAGCCGCTGGAGGCAATCGCTTTTACCTGCGGGTCGATCTCCTTAAGGCGCCCCAACGTTTCCAAACCGCCCATCCCGCCGGGCACGGTCAAATCCGTAATGACGGCGACAAAGGGTTGATTGGAATGCAAGGCGGCCTGATACAGTTGAATGGCGGCTTTGCCGTCCGGGACGGCGGTGACCTGGTAGCCTAACAGCGTCAGCATTTCGGAAACAACATTGCGGATCATTGCTTCATCATCCATGACCAGGACTTTACCTTCACCGGTTAAGGGCAGACTTTCCAAAGGCTGCTCTTGGAGGGCGACATTTTCCGAAGCGGGCAGATAGAGGTAGAAAGTGGTCCCGGTCCCCACTTTGCTGGTGAGATCGATGTAACCGCCATGTTGTTTGATAATCGAATATGAAGTGGCTAAGCCCAGCCCGGTGCCTGCTTTTTTGGTCGTGAAGAAAGGGTCGAAGATTTTGGCCAGATTTTCTTCGGAAATGCCCACTCCGTAATCCTGAAAAGAAATTTTGACATATTTACCCGGTTTACAAGGCGCGTCTTCGCTAATGACGACATTTTCGGCGCAAACGGTCAAAAAGCCGCCATTGGGCATGGCCTGTTCGGCATTGATCACCAGATTGCAGACTACCTGGCTGAACTGTCCGGTATCGATTTCCACATGCCATAAATCGGTAGGAATGTTAAAGGCCGGTTTGATCTTAGAGCCGGAGAGATGAAAATTGGTCCACTCTTCCAACAACTTGGTGATCGAGACTAGTTTTTTAACCGGAGCGCCGCCTTTGGAGAAAGTCAAGAGTTGCTTGGTCAGCTCACTCGCCTTTTTAGTGGCGTCAATCGCTTCGTTTAAGCTTTTTTTAATGTCGTAGCCTTTTTCAAGCCGCAGCGCCGCCAGTTGAATATTGGCGAGAATCGCCGCTAAAAAATTATTGAAATCATGGGCAATCCCTCCGGCCAGGACGCCGATTGATTCGATTTTGTGCGCTTTTAACAGTTCCGCTTCGGTTTTGATTTTGGCGGTGATATCCTGGAAAACCATGACCACACCTTGAAATTCGCCGGAGCTGGAGCAGATTGGCGCGCAGCTATTGGCAATCGTCAGTTCCTTAAAATCTCGGTTAATCAAGACGGCGTCATTCAACTGGATGGTCTCCCCGCTTTGAATCGTTAAGGATACAATGTCATCATAAGGTTCGCTGGTCTTGTCGTTAATGACATAAAAAACCTTCTGGAGGGGCGCCCCGACAGCCTCCTCATAAGTCCATCCGGTTAACTCCTCCGCGGTTTTATTGATTAAGATCACTTGGCCGTCCCGATTGGCGGCAATGACGCCATCGCCGATGGAACGCAAAGTGATTAGGAGCAGTTCACGTTCGGTGGCGGAAGATTCTTCCAGCTTTTTGCGGATCGTGATATCGCGCAAGCATACCACCAGGCCGGACGCATAGTAAAAGATATTGATGTCAATCCAGGCTTGGCGGGTCGGATAATATTCTTCAAAACGACTGGCTTGCTTATCGTGTTTAACCTTGCAGAGCTGTTGATATAAGGCGGAAGTGGTAAAACCGGGATGGACATCCCAAAAAAACTTGCCGAGCAGTACCTGGCCCGGGGTGATTTCTAAAAAGTGTTCCATCTCCTTGTTAAGATAGACTAAACGCCATTCATGGTCGAGGACGAAGATGGGGTCACCGATGTTATTTAAAATATTACTATAACGTTCCTCCACTTTGGCTTGGACTTCTTCGATTTTTTTGCGTTCCGTAATATCATGCATGTAGACAGAGAGCCCATTGATCGAAGGATAAATATGCGATTCGAAATATTGTTCGGATAACGGCGAGGGGACATCCGAATAAATCGGTACTTGCTCGGACATGGCCTTGTGAAACTGTTCGGCAACTGCCGTGCCTACCATTTTGGGGGCGACAGTCCAGATGCGTTTACCAAGGAGGTCTTCGCTGACGCCGGCGAAGTATTTTTCCGCTTGCTTATTTACATAGATAAAACGCCAGTTGTTGTCTAAAAAGAGAAAAATTTCCGGGATACTGTCCATCATGTCGCCGATTTGCTGATTGGATTGTTGCAAAGCTTCAACAATCTTTTTTTGCGAGGTGATATTGCGGCCAAAGACCGATACTCCGTTTTTTAAAGGGTAAATACTGAAATCATACCATTGGTCGCCTAATATTGAAGGCGCTTGAAAGTGCGCGGCGGCATTTTCAGTCACCGTACGCAGATATTTTCGTTGGAAGGTCGAATTGGCCAAACTGGGAAAGACCCGCCAGATCTTATGACCGATTAATTCTTCCGGTTTCCGGTTCAAAAAGAAGGAATCGTAGGTATTGGCAAAGGTAAAACAGGCGTTTTTATCCAAAGTAAAAAAAATATCACCGACGCCCTGGAGGATTTCCGTATAGTATTCATGTGATTCCTGAAGTTTGGCGAGGTTTTCTTTGTGGCTGGTAATGTCGTTTAAGGAAACCAAAACGTATTGGTTATCGTTGAGGTTAATCGCGTCGGCATTGAGTAAACAGATCAATTTCAGGTGGTTCCGATTTTCGATTGTGATTTCAAAATCGCGAATGGACTGGTTGGTCTGATATAATTGGACCAATTGTTGATATTGGGCTGAAAAAATACCAATATTAATTTGTTGCAGATTGCGGCCGAGGATTTGGTCCGGGGAATATTGGGTTAAGTCAAGAAAGGCTTGATTGGCCGCGGCAATTTTTTGATAGCCTGCGGTGAGTAGCAGCATCGGCAAGCAGGTGAGATTAAAAATTTGGTGAAAACAGGCTTGCGAATATTCCAGGGATTGCCGGAGATGTCCTAAGTGGGTCGTAATTATCTGTAATTCGGGCGTCGTGACTTCGGGAAGGGGTTTTTTTTGCAAGATGGTCCGGTTAAGCAGTTGTAATTCGTGGCGCGTTGTGAAGAAGATAATATTTTTGGCTTTTTTTATAATAATTGGATAATACTGTAAAAATTTAGCATAAATACTCTTTCCCAGGTTGTTTGCTTGTAGTGAGATTAGTTTCAGTTTATTGAATATTTGGACAAATTTATCCACCATGAACACCTTTCGATAGCCTTTTTTCCATGCCATTTATATAATTCTTTATAATTTTGAAAAATCCTGTAAATTGTCAACGAATATCAAATAAAAAAAAGACAGGATTAACTCTGTCTTTTTTTTTAAAGGCTAGAGGCTGGATAAAACCAATAATCTTTAGGTCGTTAACTTTCGGTCTCCAGTATTTTACAAGTCGAGTAAACCCTGTAAGATTCCCCGGGCGGCCTTATCTTTGAAGGCGGCGGATTTGATAATACTTTCTTCCTGATAATTTGATAAAAACCCCAGTTCAACCAGGATGCTGGGCATTCGGGTCTTACGGATGACTACGAAGCGGTTGGTCTTAACCCCCAGCGGCTTGAGACCGGTCGTTTTCGTGAGGCGGTTGAGGACTTTTTGAGCCATCTTTTTTGACCTTGCTTGTCCCTTGAAATGAAAAATCTCAATGCCGCGGATATTGGGGTCGGGATGACTGTTGGCGTGAATGCTGATAAAGAGGTCGGCTTGATGTTTATTGGCAAAATGACAACGTTCATAGAGACTGATAAAGACATCGCTATTACGGGTTAACAGAACCTTAGCCCCGGCCATTTTCAGCAGACGCTTTAATTTTAACGCCACTTCCAGATTGATCTTTTTCTCGGTGGTATTTTGCTTGCCGCAGGCGCCGGTGTCAACCCCGCCGTGTCCGGGATCGATGACAATGGTTTTGCCCCGGAGGTTTGAGTTTTTGATCAGAATTTTAATTTGACGGCGGTCGGCGGATATTAAAACATCATAAGTGACAATAGTAGTCAAATTCAATTCGATCCGGGCGACATTCGCGGCAACCGGCAGTAAAACCAGGGACTTAACGGGCTTGGCCACCGGGAGCGTTTGGGGAAGATTGCTGTCAAATTGCGCGTTTTCCAAATCAATAAGCAATTGTTTGGCGAACGGTAACATCCGAATATTTTCGGTAAGTTCGCTGTTGCTACCGATGGTCAAGATACTGCCCGTTTTGGTCTTTTTCCAGTTGACTTCCTTAATAATACTGGGTTTGTTGATTTCAAGCCAAGTGGGGTTTAAGCGGGAGCGTGTTATGGAAAAATTTCCCTTACCCACCAATTCTACCAGGACGTTCACAGTATTGAGGTCATCCTGCTCAATCCGGATGGAATGAAATTTTTGGTGATCACCCTCAATGACTTTGGTGACTTTCGGGAAAATAGCTCCGGAAAATTTAACCAGTAACTGATTTGACTCCGGATAGGTTACTTTATAATCAGCCGGAAAAGATGATTCAATCCTTATTTTGGCATCGCCGGTCCGATTAAGAAGTTGGACATCATTGATAAAATAGTTGAATATCAGGATCATCCGATTGGGTTCAATAGGATTTTGAATCACCCGGCAACCGGCGGATTTGGTCAGATCAAACACCAGACAACCGCCAACGTTTGCAATGGTTTTAATGCGAACTCTTTTGACGAGCGGATTGGAGCTGGGCAAGGTTTTGGGCATGGAAAAATGCGGCTTTGTGCCGGCCAGTTCCAAGACCAGTCGTTTCGGATTTGACAAAGCATATTGTTTCAAATTGAATTTCTTGGCAGTGACGATCAAAAATGCCGGGCGTTCCTTGTAGTTAATGTTTTCAATGCCGAGCAGATAATTGGCCTTCCATTCCAAGGACAACGGGCCGTCGGCTGACCGTTCCGTAACCGTGAGGCCCAAGCGGCTCAAAAAATCCACAGGGATCCAAAACTCACTATTCTTGATAAATGGGGCGACCGGAAGGGTGCGCTTCTTCCCGTTTACATAGTAAGTAGTTTTAGAAGCATACATCTTAAAATGATAAGTGCCGAATTTAAAATAAAGTTGGGTATCGGTCTGATTCCACGAAGTGGCGATCTGAAAAAAAACCCTTAAAAAAGGCAAGTTGACAAAGTGGGCGCCGTTAACCGCGACGGCCTGAAATTCGGAACTGAGTTGCCGGCCTTCCAAACATATATTGATAAATCTTGGTCCCTCCGCCAAACAAGGCCGCGCGTTAACCAAGAAAATCGTACAATACAACAAGAGACAGTTGCCAAATAAAATCCATTTGGTTTTTGTCAATCCAAAAACCTCCTTTATTCGGAAATTATTCTACCCTCTGTAATAAAATCCTGCTTTTGTTATAAATAGTAAAAAATATTTTTAATTCTACATAAAATTACAACGACAATATTTTCGCAGATGATTAAGTATAGTGCTAACGGGCATAAATCTATCTTGTATTTTGTCATTGCCCGCCGCAATGTTTGACGTCGGAAATCCCAGGAAGTCTTGCAATATTATCTAGGAAAACCCGAGGAATTTTTAAGAATTTATAGAAATAAATAGTAAAAGTTGGTATAG
>JASFQO010000014.1:0-13226 GCA_050115405.1 Bacillota bacterium | reverse complement strand
TGAAGTCACTAAAAACCAGCCTACCTTCGAGCTGGGTAAGGTAAAGGGGACCATTTTCGGTTATTGGTTACCGCAATATTTGGCCGAGGTTAATATGGCCGGGTACCATTTTCATTTTTTGACCGATGACCGGCAAGCCGGCGGTCATTTGTTGGAATGCCGGTTGATCGCCGGTACTCTGGAGCTGGATTATACTTATGGCCTTCATCTGGTTTTGCCGGAGCAAAGCGATTTTTTCAAGACTGATTTGACTCGTGATACCAAAGAAGAACTGAAAAAGATCGAGCAATAATCAAACCGCCGGGGGACGGTTCGGCTGATCAATAACTCAGGGAGGGAAATAACATCGTGAATATCGACCGGGAGATCAAGGAACTGGTCACGCCAATCATTGGCAAGGATGCGACCGAGCTTGACGAAACGGCGTCCTTCGCCAACGACCTAGGCGTCGATTCCTTAATGATCTTGGAAATACTGGCCGCCATTGAAAATAAGTATGATATTGAAATTTCACCGGACAGGCTGCCGGAGATGCAGACCTTGCAAGGCGTGGTCGCCGTGGCCCGGGACTATCTCGCCGGAGACCGGGAAAATGCTTAAGGACAAAGTAGCGCTGGTGACCGGCGGTTCGGGCGGGATCGGCCGGTGTATTGTGGCGGAACTGGCGCGCCGGGGCGCAAGGGTGGCCTTTACCTACTGCCATAGTGAGTCGGACGCCTTCGCTTTACAAGAGCAATTACACTCGGAAGGTTTGGAACTATTCCCCATCAAGCTGGATGTGGCCAACTTTGCCGAAGTAAAAAGCGGGGTCGCGGGGCTGATCGGCCGGTGGGGACAGATTGATATTTTAGTCAATAATGCCGGCATTGCAAAAGACAAGTCGCTCCTGATGCTGCCGCCGGAAGAGTGGCGGGAGGTTTTGGAGACCAATCTGACGGGGATCTATAATGTGACGAAGCATTGTCTTTTTTACATGTTGAAGCGCAAAACCGGCCGGATTGTCAATGTCAGTTCCACCAGCGGGATCACCGGACTGCCCGGCCAATGCAACTATTCGGCCAGCAAGGCGGGAATCGTTGGTTTCACGCGGGCGCTGGCCAAGGAGACCGCGGCCTACGGTATTGCCGTCAATGCCGTCGCTCCGGGAGGCGTCAAGACGCGAATGATCACCAAGATGACGGAACAGGCGCGGGAAGCGCTTTTGGCCCATGTGCCGCTCCACCGCTTTTGCGAACCGGAAGAGGTGGCAAATGTCGTCATATACTTGGCTTCCGAAAGCCCGGCCTATTTAACCGGGAGTGTGATTGTGTTGGATGGCGGAGCGGGGGTAGGATAATTGGACCGAATCCCCCAGTATGCTAAGGCATCCAGCCCCCTTAATCAATGGGCCGAGTCGCTAGGTTGGATAATCAAATTCACTACGTCCCGGTCGCAAAGGAGGTCGAATATTGGCCCGCAAATCACGTTTTCCATGGATAATGGTTCTTGGTTTGATCATGATTTTACCGGCGAGCGCGTTGAGTTTTGCAGCGGAAGGTCCGGAGAATCGGTTCAGTCTGGCGGATTGTCTGCAATACGCCTATCATAACAGTGAAAAATTAAAAAGCGCCGCTATAGCGGTCACTCAGTCCCGTCAGGAATTGCGTCAGGCGCTGGCCGGATTGTGGCCGTCGCTTGGCTACAATATTTATCGGGCCCATAATGAACAATCGGGAATCGAGTATAACGAGAATTATCAAGCTTTCTCGGTATCGCAAAACTTATTTACCGGGGGCAAATTAAGCGCCGGCATTAAACAGGCACGGTTACAACTGGCCAATGCCCGGGAAGACGAGCGCCAGGTCAAACAGCAACTTACCTGTGATGTAAAGCAGGCTTATTATCAAATGTGGCTGGCCATGCAGAAGTTAACTGTGGCCCAAGCGGCGTATGATAATATGGAAAAACACTTTCACAATGTAGAAAAAAAGTATCAAGAGGGCTTGGTCCCACGAATTGAACTGCTGCAGGCGGAAGTGAACTGGCGTAAGTTGAAACCGGATGTGATCGCCGCTCAAAATGAAATTGCTTCGTGTCGCTCCAATTTGGCTTTGTTAATTGGAAAGCAGGACGGCCGGGAGTTGGCGATTGAAGGCGATTCTTGGTTGCAAATTACGCCGCAGCCAAGCGCCGTTACTTTTACGGACGCTTTGGCGATTGCATACCGGGAGCGGCCGGAATTGCGCCGGATGCAAAATAATATTGAACTTGCCAAAGCGGGAGTGGTCATCGCGCGGGCCGGCTACTATCCGACCATTACCTTATCTGATACGTATGAAAACAACAAATATGATCCGAGTTCTTACGGCAGCAGTGAAATCTGGGTTTTAAAATTGGACCTTTCCGGAACGCTCTTCAATGGTTTTGCCACCCAGGCAAAGGTGGCGGCGGCTAAAGCCGCCCTCCAAAAGCAATTAAGCAACGAGCAGCAGCTTAAGAATGAAATCCGTCTTAAATTGGAACGAGTCTTCCAGTCTTTGGAAGAAAGCATTGAGACAATTGAGGTCAATCGGGTCACCCGCGATTTGGCCGTGGAATCGTTACGGCTGACCCAAATCAAACGGGACGAAGGCTTGGCGACGAATACCGATTTACTGGACGCTCAGTTGGATGTGGATGAAGCTTTGAACGGTTACTACAAGGGCATTTGTAAATATTTGGTCGCCCTGGCTAATTTGGATTTAGTTGTGGGGAAGAAATTCAGGAAATTCAGGGACGGTTCTTGAATTGAATCCTTCAATAAAAAATATTTCAAGTTTTTTTAAATCTCATTAATGTATTTGTCCAAAAAAAGTTTTATTCCGTAAGTGGGCGGAAACACATCCGTCGTTGGCAGGATTCATCCGGATGCTTCGCGAATAAATCGGGTAAAATGGATTTTAGATTTCGGGAAGCGTTCTCCGGCAGTTGCAAGCGCGCTGCCGGAAAGAGAAACGGAGTGAAATGATGGCGCCGGTGAATATTTATAAAGCAGGAGCTTGGCATGAGTTTATTGCCACCAAAAAGCAATGGTTGGGGACGGCGCCGTTCGTCGTTATCGTGCCCGAGCAGAAGCATAAATGGCAAATCGCCCAAGCTTTCGGGGATGATCCTTTGCGGGGCGTATTCACAATCCCGGAGCTGGTCGAAAATTACGCGCGGATTTTAGGGAAAAAAGGGCTGATTTCAAGACACGGCGCGGAGACAATTTTGGGCGCCATTATTGCCGCAGACGACGCCCAATATTTGCAAATTGAAAAATATAAACAGGGTTATGTCAAAGCGCTGACCGATTTTATCTTTGATTTTCGCCGGAGCGTTATGGGGGACCTCCGGACCGCCCTCGCCGGATTTAAAAATGAAGAGCGGTTTACCTTGAAAGAAACTGACCTGGTCAAAATCGACGCCGAATATGAGGCCAGGCTTCGGGACTACGGGTTTGACCTTAAAAGCGGCCTGGAGGCGTTGCTCCAATCCGCCCCGGGCGCGATTATTCAAAAGCAACTGGGTCTGGAGCCCGCCGCCCGGCTCCTCTTTTTTGGCTTTGATTTTATCAGTCAGTTGGAGGAGGAGTTCATCTTCACCGTGTTTCAAAATGCCCCCGCGGTGCTTTGGCTGTCTTGCGAGGATAGCGCCGCCCCGGAACAAGCCGTCCGGGTCCGCCAAAGTATCGCTCGTCTGTTGGAGCGGGCCCAAAAGAGAGTGGTGGAACAGACCGTTCGTCCGGCGGACGCCGACCGCTTTTTCGTAACCTTAGCGAATACGCTGTTTCGTTCCACCCCCGGTCCGGCGGGGATCGAGCCCGGCGTGCGGCTCTTCATCACCAGGGAAAACAACCGTCTTTCCGAAGTGGTTTCCATGGCGCGGCAGATTAAGAAGCTAGCCGCCGCCGGCGTGTCATTAACCGCCATCCGGATTGTGGCGCCTTTATATGATACTTATGGCGCTTTGATTCAGGAGATTTTTCCGGATTATGGGATTACCTTCGTCTTGGAAGACGGAATCCCGTTGTTGCAACTGCCGTTGGCGGCGTTAATTCATAATTTGGTAATTCAAAATGTGCAAAACAACCTGTACCGGCTGCGCGAGAAAATTTTTGCCTCCCCTTATGTGCGGTTTACCATGGCGATCAAGCCGGGGAATTTGGTAAAATATCAGGAAGACGCCGCCGTGACGCTTCTCTCTGCGGCGCAGTTAATCCAGTTGTTGCCGCCGGACGTCCCACACCAACTGGACTTTAATTATATACGCAATCTACAGTTGAAAGCCTACCGCAAGATTAAGCCGGCCCCGGAAACTCCGCAACTGGAGGTGATCCGTCAATACCTTGAGGGTCTGGAATGGCCCGATGACGGGGCCAGACAGCGTTCTTTACTCCAATGCCTAAGCCAATTCTATCTTTTGCGGCAGGCGGAGAGGAGACTTTATGTCTGGCAGGCCCGGATGAGCGGCGGCGAGTTTAAAATGGCGGTGCTGGAATTATTAGACCGTTTTCAGGTTAAGGCCAATATTGAATTTGGAGGTTGCCCGAGCCCGGACGCCGCCGGCTTCAGGATTCGGGAGCGCGATGAGGCTGTTTTCAGGCAAATCGAAACGCTCTTGGATGAACTGGAAACATCTTTGGCTTGGTTAGGTCCGGCCGCGGCGCCGCAACTTACCATCAACGAACTGACGCGGCTTTTCTCGCGCCGTATGGAGGAGGCGCGGTGGCGCCCCGCGACCGGCGCCGGGGTGACCGTCCAGCCGGCGGGGCCGGGACAATATCAAAAATGGGATTATACTTTTATTGCCGGCCTGGTGGATAGCGAATTTCCCGGGACGGACGAATTTAATTTCCTGCAACCCCAGAAAGAAGGGTTAAGTCTGGGCTCTCCCTATACCAGTGTGGATTATGCCCGCAACTATTTTTACCACCAGATCCGGACCACGGACAAGGCCCTCTTTTTAAGCCTGCCCCTTTCTCATAATGGCCGCAGGCTTCCGGCGTCGCCTTTCATCCGGGAAGTTGAAAAATGCCTGGCGCCAAACCACCCTGCCGAGGTGGGGCCAACCGATTCCGACGCGCTATATGGCCGGCGGGAAAAGTTGCTCGCTATCGGGAAAAAGGCCGACAGTCATTATAATGAAGTCTTACCGTTATTAACGGCGCTTAAAAAGAGTGATGAAAAATTATTTGCCAAGGTAACGCCAATTTTGCGCTTTGATGGACTGGGATTAAACGCCGCCGCTTTTTCGGAATTTGACGGCATTTTTGGCGCCAATGCGCCGACGCTGGATTTATTGGACGCGGCGGTCGCTAAAATTACCTTTACTCCCGCGGTTTTGGAGCGTTATGCCACCTGTCCGATCCGTTTTTTCTTTGACGATATTTTGCAGTTAAAGGCGGAGCCGGATTATCATCCGGACCGGACCGAAGCGGGGCTTTTGATCCGTTCCGTCCTGCAAAAATACACCGAGACGGCTTGCGCCGCGGGCGACGTTCCCGACGATGCGGCCGTGTCCCTCAACGAGTTTGCCGGCGCGCGCCTGCAGGAATTGTTTCAGGATCACGCCGACGCCTTTCAGATGCGGTTGCGGAAACAGTTTTTGGCCGGCCTGACAACCCCAGGAACCGGGCGGCCGGGATTATTCGCCGCTTTTCTTACTTATGAAAAAGAAGCGCCCGACTTGATCCGGCCGTATTTAGCCAATCTTCACGGCGGCGTGACCATCGGCGATGAGCTGGCGGTTCAAGTGGCGATTGACCGGGTGGACCTGACCCGGGCCGCCGACTATTGTCTGCTTTTTTCCTATACGACCATGGATACCGGTAATCCGGGCAAGATCTTCCGCGGATTGCGCTTTGATCTGCCGTTAATGATTTTATGGTTTTCAAAGTATGCTGCGGAAAACGGGTTGCCCCCGGTTGCCGGAGCCGGGCTGTATCTGGTGAAAAATCCCCGGAATATCAAACGGGGCGGCTATTTTGCCATTAAAAGCGTTCAAGCGTCGCGGCAAAGCACCGTCTCGGACGAGCGGCCCATCTTTTCCGGACAACGCGGAGGTTTTGTGGCGGCGGAGGATTTTCCGGTAATTCTGGGACGGGTCGAAAACCGGATTCTTCGGCTGCATCGGTTGATGCGGCAAGGCGTGTTTCATTTGCCGTTATGCCGGGAAGCGGATCAGACTTGTCTGAATTGTTCTTTCGGACGGCTCTGCCGTAAGGACCAAATCCGCCTCGACCGGCTGCGGAGCCGGATCACGGATCGGGAAAACATTAACATTATCGAGGAGATCAATTAAATGGCCCCTGTTTTTTATCCCACCCTCTTTCAACATCTGGCCACGGATTACCAACGCAATTTGGCGGTGACGGCCGGCGCCGGCACGGGCAAAACCGAGGTGCTGACCAGGCGGATTATTAAAATTTTAGCGCAAGAGCGGTATTGTCTGGACCGTCTGTTGGTAGTTACCTTTACCGACAAGGCCGCGGTGGAGATGAAAGAGCGGATTTATGGCGCGATCGAACGGGAACTGGCCGCAACCGGCGAACGGCATTTTCAAAAACTCAAAGATACTTTCCTGAATAACTACATCAGCACCTTCCATGCGTTCTGTGCCGCTTTACTGCGGGAATACCCCATTGAAGCCGGGATTGATCCCTACTATCGCGTGTTGGACGAGACCGATAAACTGTTTTTTCTGCGGAAGAGCATCAACCGGTCCCTCAAAGAACTGGCCGCGGATCACAATAATCCGGAGATCCCACTACTCAGCGAGGAATTTTCCCGTCCGGCGTTGAGTAATGCCATCTTCACCATTATCCAGCGCCGGGAAGACACCGGTCCCTGGCTCGCTGATTTGGCGACGCTTACTTGGCCGCAATTTCAACGGCGTCTGGAGGAATACCGGGAGTGTGTCTTGCGGGAGATGGCCTATAAGTTATATCAAAGCAAGGAATTGGAGACCATCCTGGGGGAATTGGAGGACTTGACGGAGAAATTGCCTGCGGATGCTTCGGTGTTCAACCGAAAATTGGGAAATTTAATCCGGCTGCTTCCGCTGTTTATGGCGTTACTGGCCCCGTCCGCCTCCGCAATGGTTGACGCGGCGCGGATCGGGGCGGTAAAGCAAGAATTACTCGTAAACGTCAAGCTTTCGGGTCATCCGCCCAAAGCTTGGCCGCCTGAGGCCTACGGAATATTCAAAGGCGCTTGCGCCGCCCTCCGTTATCGGCTGGCGGCGTTGGAGATTGACGGCTTTGAAATGATTGAAAGCCATGAAAAATACGGGTTTGACCTTTTAAAAGCTTTGGCGCGGCTCGCCACATATTGTCTGAACGCCTATCACCACGATAAAGCGACTGAGAATTATCTGGATTTTCAGGATTTGCAACTAAAAGTCCTGCACCTGTTGGAGACGGACGAACACCGGTATGTCCGGGAGGAACTCCGGCAACGCTTCCGCTTTGTGATGGTGGATGAGTTTCAGGATACCAATGAGATCCAGTGGCGGATTATCCGCAAAATTGCCGCGGACCGGACGGAAACCATCGTCAATCCCAAACTGTTTATTGTCGGCGATGAAAAACAGGCTATTTATTCTTTCCGGGGCGGCGATGTCAGCTTGTTTTCCCATGTCAGACAGGAATTACTCAAGGCCAATCGTGCTTTTGGGTATGACCGGCGGCCTTTTAATTTAAGCTTCGACCGTTATCAAAACTATGAAAACGAGTACCGGGAGAAAATTGCCGACGACCGTCTGATCCGCACCGGGGAAATTGGTTTTTCCGATAATTTTCGCTCCGCGGCGGCGCCGATTAATTTTTTTAACATGTTTTTTCAGGACTTGCTATCCAAGGAGGTCTATGAAGAATACGACGCCAAACCGCAGTCGCTTTTTTGCTCCGGCAACCGGGACGAGGGCAGCGTCGAACTGTTGCTGGTCGACAGCGGCCGGGATACGGCTGACGAAGCTTTGAGTCTCAATCAGGCGGCGGCGAGTATGGAACCGGGAAGTTCGGCCCGGCAGGTGGAAATTGAGCTGAGCCCCCATTTTAAAGAAGCCCTGCTGATAGTGGAGAAGATTAAAGAGGTCTTCCTGGGGGATGATGAAAAATACCGCCGGGTGCGGGAGAATGCCCGGAAAGGCCGGCCGGCCGTGGCCATTTTGTTAAACCGCCGGACGATGTTGAAAACCTATGAAGAGGCCCTGCGGATGAACAGGATCGACTTTACGGTGGTCCGGGGGCGCGGTTTCTTTCAGCGCCAGGAGATTGTGGACTTGGGAAATTTACTGCGTTTTTTAACCAATCCTGCGGATGATCTGTCGTTAATCGCTTTTTTGCGTTCGCCGGCGGGCCATCTTTCCGACGCGGGGATTTTTCTGCTGGCCAAGGGTGCTGATATTGCAACTGCCAATGGGTCTTTGGGGATGCTGAATCCGGAGGAACCAAGCTTGTGGGAGCGGCTGACGGCTGTGGTCTCTTTGCAAGGCAATAGCGCCGTTTGGCGGAGTTTTTCCGTCCGAGATCGGGAAGCGCTGTTAACGGCCGCCGCCAATTTGAGCGGATGGCTCCGGCTAACGGGACGAATGCCGTTGGTCGAATTGTTGCGGTTAATCCTCAGCGAGGGCGGCTATTATGTCAGTCTGTCCCGGGGTCCGCGCGGCGATCAGGCCGTCTCCAACCTGGAAAAGCTTTTGGACGGCGCCCGCGATTTATGCCTTCAGGAAGGCGCCGATCTGGCGGATTTTAGCGAATGGTTGAACGAGCGGATTGATTATATTGATGAAGAAGGCGAGGCCGATATTGATATCAGTCTGGGGGGCGCGGTCCAGATTATGACGGTGCATCAGTCGAAGGGGCTGGAATTTCCCATGGTCTTTGTGCCCGACCTGGGCGCCGGATTTAATTTGGGTGAAAAGGAAGCGCTATACGTTGACCGGGTGCCGGAAGCCATGACGATTACCGCGGGACGGATCATCCGGCGGGAACTCCCGGAGATCGGCATTAACGCGCCAAACCCGGAAAAGGAGTGGGAATCCGAGCCGTCGCTCATTAAGCGGATCATTAAAAAGCGGCTGAAAGATAAGTTGATTGCCGAGAAAAAACGCCTCTTCTACGTCGCGGTTACCAGGGCCATGGACCATCTGGTACTGGTCGGCCATGCCGATTTTGCCAGCCCAACCGTATTCCAGCGGATTACTTACGCCCCGCTTGACCAGTTGACCAACTGGCTGGACTGGCTTAACCGCATCCTGGACCTATCCTTCAATGTCGACGGGGCGCGGGGGGAAATCCTCTATGGCAATACGGCCGGGAAAATCATGGCCATACCATACCGGAAGTTTACCGCGGGAAGTCCGATAATTGGTAATGAGACGGAATACCGGACCGAGTTTATCTTTGGAGAGTAGCAATTAAATTGTTTTTCGGGTATAATAAAAAAAGAAGCTTGGTACGAGGGGTGATACGCATGAAACAGTTGATTCTGAATATAAAAGACGACTCAAAATTCGATATATTAATGAAGTTCCTTAGAGAAATAAACTTTGTTGAAGTACAAAACGAAGATGTGGATAAGGACTTAAAAGTATGGGGAGAGCTTCCCGAATCCATGTTGAACCCAATAAAGGTTGACAATTTTAAAATGTTCGGCAGAGATGAATTGTATGAGCGATAAATGTTTTTTGGATACCAATATATTGGTGTATTCTTGCATTGAAAACGAAAATATTAAGCATGAAGCCGCTTTGAAATTATTGATGGAAAACAGGCGGAATCATTTGTTTGTTAGTACCCAGGTATTAAGCGAGCTATATTCCGCGCTAACAAAAAACGGGATAAAGGGCGCGTTTGTTAAAAAGTGCATTTATGATATGGCAAGCAAGTTCAATATAGCGATAATAACATTCGAGACCATTAAACTGTGCATAGAGATCAAGGAAAGATACGGGTTTTCGTATTGGGATAGTCAGGTGCTTGCTGCAGCTATTGAGAATGAATGCAGTATAGTCTATTCGGAGGATATGCGGCACGATCAGATTGTCAATGGTTCAGTTAAAATTGTTAACCCTTTTTTAAAGTAGCAGGATAGGTCTGGCTATTTAAATTAGCGACGGTCTTGAAAATAATTAGTAATTATTCTAGTCCCGGTTGGGGGGGCTTTTTTTGTTTAGAAAGCAAAATTTTTATATTTGTGAAGGAAATTATCACTTACATTTTTAGCTCTGGGCGCCATTATCCGGGAGTTGCGCGGGGGCCAGGAAGTTACCTCCTAGGGAAAATGGCAAGGTCCGGTATGTCCAGACAAATGGCGAATGGCGGTTTCGGGCGTTGATCACTATCCTGCGCGGCGGCAAAGGGAAGAAGCGGCGCGACCGGTTGGATATATTATAAGCATGAAATAAAAAGACGGCAAGGTTTTTTCTCACGTATTTACCCCCGACCTTGGCGCATTTTTTTGGGTTTTTTTGCGGATTTGGACCGGTTTATCCAAACGTTGGTTCATACCGCCGATTACGTTTAATTTACTACAAATTCGCTGCTGTAGCCGGTGTGTTCGCGGATTTTTCCGGCCGAGTCGCTTTTGTCCGCTCCATTATACTTGATCCTGTAAGTTCCTGAAGGCGCGTCTTCAGGAATCGTCCATTTTATAGTTACTTGTGAAGGTCCCCAGACAGCATCGATACGGGTCCATCTAAAGGTGGTACACCAATCCCAGTCATAATACAGAGTATTCCATGCGGCCCCTGATTTCTTCTGAATTTCAAGATAGGAAGACTGAGTCTTCAAATCATTTTTCGGATGCCCGCCCCAAAAGATGGCAGTGACGGTTTCCCCTTTATTGTAGCTGGCGTTAACGTTTTGGACCACATCGCCAAAGTTTTTACCAATGGGAACATTATCTAAAACTACTCCGATCACCAAAGTTATCTGGTCATCACTAAGATCTCTTGGCGTTGGTCCCGGTTCTACGGAGGTATTATTGACCAATGCCTTGGCAAGCCTGTCAAAATGCATTTTATAGGCATCAAGAGTCCATTTCCCATAAAGTGTTGAAGCGCCCTCATATTGCTGCATATCGTATTCTTCAGGAGTAGTTACATACTGGGTATATTCATTTGCAAGGCCTGCTATTACTATTGTATTATTGGTTCCATCGCTGTCAAAAGTAGCTTTGATTGTATCCATTAGGCGTCTTCCGGCCATGGTGGTTATTTCACTTGGCTGCCCAATAATTGCAAGCTGACCAATTCGTATTATCTGCAATTCCAATACATCAGGAACAAAGGGGTCAGGCTCGCCTTTACTCGGCGCCAAAAGTATCGGCTTGGGATAATGCTGTTCCCAAAGTTTAGGGTAATTTGTTCCCATTATATTTCCAAAATAAGGAGATAGAGATGCAAAGCTTTGAATGATTTGATAGCCGAAATTATTTGAATTTATGGAGTAAGGATAGTCATCCCGAGTCATTCCCTCATAAAGATTCAAAAGATCAGTCGGGCCGTCCTCCACAGCTCCCGCGCCGAAGGAATATCCCGTGGCGGCGGCATAGGTACGATGCTGATCACCACTGGTATATTCGGGACTGATGATGATGTTTTGCATATCGACATTAGTATGCCTGTAATCCACAGGGCCGGTGAGCCTGGTGGCTGCGGTATCGCTAAGGGATTTGGCCATGCTATATTGATTTTGGCCTTCATATTCGGTGTTTTTTAAGTCATCCAAACCAAAGGCGCCGTTTTCATTGCCCATTGTTTCATAATTGATATTGGGAGAAACATCACCGGAGTTGTTTTGGGCGAAGGCCGCTACAAAGGTTTTTGCGCTTAAATAATCCGTTCCCTCGGATTTCTCAAAGAGGTAAGAGGCATAACCCTTATTGTCACCTGAAATCAGTTTGTTATGATGGTTCATCGAGGCATTGTGTACTGCAAACCAGTTTAAAACACCAATAAGGTTTCCGTTTGCAGCTTTAAAATTCAACAATGTCATCGTTTTATCAACATCATCAGGATACTTGTTCCGTTCCGCAACCGGGTTATTATTGTATGCCGGCTTGGAACGATTTACCGAGACTCCGTCAAGTTTTCCTTGATTCATTTCGATATAGCCGGGCTCCAGGTTTTGGTCGGCATTTACTATGGAATTGTAGATCCCATTAACGATTGCATTATAATTTTGTTCACAAAACCCCTTAGCGGATAAATTATACATTGCATAGTAAGCGCATCCGGAAATACTGGCGTGAGTATGGGTAGCGCTAATCATTACATTTGCCGCGGTATATTGATTTCCATAACCATTTTCCCGGAGCTTTTTGATCACACCTTCCTTGATACTTCCAAACATCAGCGCGATATCCGCACATACAAAGACAGCGCTTTTTTCCGTGGCATCTTTGACAATAAAGGCTCGGGAACGAAGTCTTTGCCGGATTCCCTCGGCAATCTGATCGGATTTTGCATATCCTTCCATAATGATTTCCGCCGTAGGTCCGGTGATATCGTATATTCCCGCACCAATCAGGTATTCGGATTGCTCTGTAGATCCATCACCATGAACTTGCAAGTTGAAGCCGGACAAAAAAGCCATGGCGAAGACGGAAAAAATACCAATTAATTTGCACCAAAAGTTCGGATGCTTCCAGTTTATTTTAAAACACCTTCTTCAATTTACTTGTTTGATAAGCATACTTTAATATACCATAAATAGAAGTATTTTTCAATTATCCGAGTCCATAATTATGTCGATGACCTGATGAAGGGCTAAATCTAATTTACCACAAATTCGCTGCTATAGCCGGTGTGTTGGCGGATTTTCCCGGTCCAGCCGCTTTTGTCCGCTCCATTATACTTGATCCGGTAAGTTCCTGAAGGCGCGTCTTCCGGAATCGTCCACTTTATAGTTACCTGTGAAGTTCCCCAGACAGCATCGATACGGGTCCATCGAAAGGTAGCGCACCAATCCCAGTCATAATACAGAGTATTCCATGTAGTCCCAGATTTCTTTTGAATTTCAAGGTAGGAAGACTGGGTCTTCAAATCATTTTTCGGATGCCCGCCCCAGAAGATGGTAGTGACGGTTTCCCCTTTATTGTAGCTGGCGTTAACGTTTTGGACTACGTCGCCGAAGTTTTTACCAATGGGAACATTATCCAGAACTACTCCGATCACCAAGGTTGTCTGGTCATCGCTAAGGTCGCGCGGCGTTGGTCCCGGTT
>JASFQO010000013.1:0-13326 GCA_050115405.1 Bacillota bacterium | reverse complement strand
TTGAAAGGGAAATCGGTAAGGGCATTAGCTTAACCGTGGCGCGCGAAGAACGGACTTATGTGAAAGATACCGCCGACGACGCGTTCGGCAATATTTATTTAGGCATTTTTTTGACCGCCCTGGTGTTGTTGATATTTCTACACGACTTACGGGCAACTGTAATTGTGGCGGTTTCCATGCCGATATCAATTATTGCAACGTTTATGGTCCTGAATGTTTTGGGAATTTCGTTAAACATCATGTCTCTGATGGGCTTGTCGACCGCAAGCGGGATTTTGGTATCGAATTCCGTGGTGGTTTTGGAAAATATTTTTCGCCATAGAACTTTGGGTGAAGAGCGCAAACAGGCTGCGGCATTGGGAACGGCCGAGGTGACCACGGCGGTGATTGCGTCGACTTTAACCAATATTGCCGTCTTTTTACCGATTGGCACGGTACCGGGAGTGGTGGGAATTATCTTCAGGGATTTTGCTTTGACGGTCACTGTCGCCACTGCTTTTTCTATTGTGGCTTCCTTTACGGTTACGCCGCTACTTGCGTCGTTAATCCCGCCTGATAAAATTGGCAAAAAAAATCGTTTTAGTCTTGCTTTCGATCGTTTTTTTGAATCGTTTGTTACCGGTTACCGCAGATTGCTGCAATTTATTTTAGCCACTAAAAGACGGAGTCTGGCAGTGGTGGTTCTGACGCTGCTCTTGTTTGGCGGGTCGATTTTATTGTTTACCACGCTCTCGGTTGATTTTGTCCCGGAACAGGATACCGGGAGCCTTAAAATCATAGCCGAACTGCCGCAAGGCTATGATTTGGATGAAACCGCCGCTTTATTGCAAAAAATTGAAAATCGGGTCCGGAACCATTCCGAAGTAGTTAACGTTTTGACTACCTTGGGCAAGATTTCCGAGATGGACCAGGGAGTCAATATGGCGAAAATGGAGATTAAATTAATCCCCAAAAAAGACCGGAAAATTTCGGATAAAGAATTGGCTTCGATTTTAACCCGGGAATTGGCCGAATTTGCCAACGCCAAAATTCGGATTGCGGCGGTTTCGGGATTTTCCGTCACTACCTCTCCGGTTGATTTCTATTTAAAAGGTCAAAATCTAGACCAATTGGAAAAATATGCGGCGACGCTTACGGCAAAATTGCAAAAAATTCCGGGGCTGATGAACTTGAATACCAGCACCCGGACAGGAAAACCGGAGATTACCATTTCTCCCGACCGGGTTAAGATGTCCGAAGCCGGGTTGTCGATGCAGGAATTGGCATTATTGCTGCGTACTTCCATTGAAGGGGTGGAAGTAAGCCAATATAAGGAAAGCGGCAATGAATATGACATTCGGGTGGTCTTAAATAAAGAGTCGTTGCCCCGCTTTGAAGATTTGGAAAATCTGCCGGTCGCCACCAAAATCGGGACTTTTCCGGTGTCGCATTTTGCCAAATTAAAATTTACCAGCGGGTATAATAAAATTATGCATTCGGATAAATATACAGCCATTGAATTTACCGCCGATACGTTGCCTGGATATGCCTTGGGCGATATTACGAAAGCCGTTGACCGGGCGGTGGCGGAAATGCGTTTGCCGTCGGGCTATTTCATGAAATGGGGCGGTTTCGCCAATTTAATGTATGAGATGCTGGGTAATATGGCGTTTGCCTTTATGCTGGCGATCATCTTAACCTTTATGTTACTGGCGGCGACAGTCGAAAATTTCGGTCAACCCCTCTTGATCCTGGCGACGGTACCGCTTTGCCTGATTGGCGTGACCATCGCGCTCGTCATTAGCGGCGTGACTTTATCAATCGTATCCATGTTGTCAATCGTCATGTTGGTGGGGATGGTGGTCAATAACGCGATTTTAATCCTGGATTATACCAACCAATTGCGGGCTAACGGCCTGGATTTGCGGTCCGCTTTATTGGAGGCGTGTCCGGCGAAGTTAATGGCGGTGATTATGTCCAATTTGGCGGCAGTTTTAGGAATGTTACCTATGGCGCTCGGGATTGGGGCCTCCGGGGCCGAGATTCGGCAACCAATGGGGATTGTCAGTATTGGCGGAATTTTGTCCGCAACGGTCTTGACCTTGGTGGTTATTCCGGCGGCGGAAATCTTAATGGGAAGAAAACGCGCCGTAAAAGCGAACTCAAACAATAGCGCCGCCACCAGTCAAGCTTAAGCGAGAATTATATCAAAGTCTGTCGGAGGTTAATTTAAAATGCGCAATATCAGAATAATTAGCTGTTTCCTGATTTTCATAAGCTTGCTCCTGCCGCTCAGAGTTAGGGCGGCGGAGAATACCCAAGTCCCGGCAACCGCGCCGGCGCGGTTGAGCTTGGGACAGAGTCTGGGTATGGCCTTAAAGAATAATAAACAGATTCAGGCGAAAGAGAAAGAAGTAGGCATCGCCCAAGCTGCGGTGAAAGAAGCCAAGGCCGGTTTTGGGGCGACCTTGAATTATCAGGGCGAGCGCGACCAGTCAAATTTACCGCAATATGAAATCGGCGCCTTAAATTATAAAAAAACGAAGCTAACCGGGGCGATAATCGCCTCAAAACCCCTCTATACCGGCGGGGTGCTGCAAAATAATTTGAAATTGACGAAGCTGCAATTGGCAGCGGAGCAGGAAGCAGCCAAAAAGGCCAGGCAACAATTGTTTTATGATGTGAAACAGGCTTATTACAATGTCTGGCTGGCCAAACAGCTTGTCGCGGTGCAAGAGGCGTCTTATCATAATTTGGATCAACATTTGACCCGGATGCAAAGCCGGTATCGGGCGGAGGTCGCTTCGCGGTTGGATGTGATCCGGGCCCAGACGCAGCGCGATACTTTAAAGCCGAAGGTAATCAACGCCCGGAACCAATTGGCGCTGGCAAAATTGCAATTAGCGACGTTGATTGGTTATCCCGCGGAACAAGTTTACGAGGTCCGGGATGAAGCCAATCAGGCCCACATCCCGGATGCGGTTACCCAAACCTTGGCGCAGGTTTTAGATAAAGCATATCAGGACCGGCCCGAGTTGAGGCAATTAAAGTATTTGGCGAAGAGTAACAAAGTGCTGACTGCCATGAAAGAAGCCAGCTATCGGCCGAATGTGGCGGTAAGCGCCGGCTATGGCGGGATTCAGGAAGATTTGCACGAGGGCGAATGGATTGGCGCCTGGATGCTGACTTTTACCGTGGGCGGCAAAATCTATGACCGGGCTATTCAGGCTAAAATTGACCAGGCCAAAGGGAAGGAAGAGGTTACCGCCCTGCAGATCGCCAATACCCGCGACCAAATCCGGCTCGAAGCCGAACAGTCCCTGCAAAATCTGGCGGCGGCCATCGAAAACACCCGGGCCAGTCAGGCCAGTATCCATTTGGCCCGGGAAACTTTACGGATGACGCAGATCCGGTTTGACAACGGGATGGCGACGACTATGGACATTATGGACGCTCAGTTGGCGTTGGACCAAGCCTTGACCGGCTATTACCAAGGGATAGTCGCCTATTTGACCGCTACGGCGAAACTGGATTTGGTAATGGGGCTTGATAATTAGCAAAATTATTTTCCAAATTAATTCTTAATCTCGAAAGGATCTGCATAATGATGGGAAGAATATAGCTAAAACGAATAACTGGAGGGTAAAAGATGGAAACTGCCAAGAAATCTTTACCAAAACGGGAGGAGATCTCTGACGAGTTTAAGTGGGATTTGCAAGCGATCTATCCGACGCTCGCCGCCTGGGAAGCTGATTTTGCGCAACTGCAAAAGCTGACGGCGGAGATGGAACGTATGCAAAAGGACTTTTTAGACTCGGCCGCCAATTTATATGCGGTCTTGCAATTAAAAGACCAAATGGGACGGCTTTTGGATAAACTGTTCGTTTACGCCCGAATGCATAAAGATGAAAATAACGGTGATCCGCAATACCAGGCACTGACGAACCGTATCTTGAGTCTCTCGACCCAAACCGGCGCGGCCGTCTCTTTTATAGTACCGGCGTTAGTCCAATTGCCGCCGGAACAACTGACCGAGTATCAACGCCAATTGCCGGATCTCAATTTGTATGAAAGGTTTTTTGCGGAAATCGCCCGTCAGAAGCAGCATATCCTTTCCGCCGCCGAAGAAAAGCTATTGGCTGCAAGCGGGGATTTGGCTGATGCGGCCGGGTCGATCTTCGGGATGTTCGACAATGCCGACCTCAAGTTTCCCACCATTCAAGACGAGGACGGAAATCCGGTGGAATTAACCAAAGCCCGGTATACCCGCTTTTTGGAAAGCAAGGACCGCCGGGTGCGCGAGGCGGCTTTTCAGGCTTTATACAATACCTATTCGCAATATCGCAATACTTTGGGCGCTACTTTAAACGCCGCGGTCAAAAGCGACATTTTTTACGCCAAAGCCCGCCGCTTTGACTCGGCTTTACAGGCTTCCCTGGATGATGATAATATTGCGGTCACGGTCTATGATCGATTGATCGAAACCGTACGGCGTTTCTTACCTTCCCTGCACCGCTATTTGTATTTGCGGCAGCAACTGCTGAAACTGCCGGAACTGCATATGTACGATTTATATACGCCTTTGATTCCGGACTACCAACGCACGGTCTCCTATGATGAAGCCAAAGAAATGGTGCTGGCGGCATTAAAACCATTGGGCGATGCCTATTGCGCCCAGGTAGCGCAGGGATTTGCCGGCGGTTGGATCGATGTTTACGAGAATGTCGGTAAGACCAGCGGTGCCTATGCCTGGGGCGCTTATGACACCCATCCTTATATCCTACTGAATTATCAAGATAAAATCCACGACGTGTTTACGATTGCCCACGAAGTCGGTCACGCGATGCATAGTTTTTACTCCAATCGCCATCAACCGTATATTAACGCAGGATATAAGATTTTTGTCGCCGAAGTGGCCTCAACGGTAAATGAAGCCTTGCTGCTCCACTACTTGCTTGGAAAGACCGCCGCTCCCCAGGAAAAACAGTACTTAATCAATCAGTGGCTGGAACAATTCCGGACCACGTTGTTCCGGCAGACGATGTTCGCCGAGTTTGAGAAGCTCTCCCATGCCGAGGTCGAAAAAGGCGGGGCGTTAACCGCGGAATTTTTCAGTGAACAATATTTTGCCCTCAATAAAATTTACTATAGCACCGAAAATGTTATTATTGACGACCTAATCGCCATGGAATGGAGCCGGATCCCCCATTTTTACACCGCTTTTTATGTCTATAAATACGCTACCGGCTATGCGGCGGCCACTGCACTTTCCCAACAAATTTTGCAAGAAGGCGCGCCGGCCCGGGAACGATATTTGGAGTTTTTAAAGAGCGGGGATGCGGATTATCCTTTAAATTTACTTCGCAAGGCAGGGGTGGATATGGAGTCTCCCCAACCGGTGGAATCGGCGTTAAAGGTCTTTGACGGTTTGGTGAGTCAAATGGCGGAATTGACAGGAATTAAACTTTAAAAGGCACAGTTGTCACCAAATTTCCGGGAAAATTTATAAATTATATCAAAATTTTGTATCCAAATCGAAAATGTCAAGTAAAACTAGGTTAAAAAAATCTAAATTTTTAAATTTTTGCATGTGAAATATTTTGCAATTGTGATATAATCAAACAATCAATTATTAACAATCTTGATTTAATATTTTAAAAAATTGGTCGATGGCGGTGGATCGAATTGTTTAAACACCTGCGTAATTATTTTTTTACCGGTATTTTGGTCTTATTACCGCTAGTAATTACCTTGAAATTGTTGTTTTGGGGATTTGAAAAAACCGATGCGATTTTGGGTAATTTGATCTACCGTTATCTGCACCGTTATCTCGGTATCCAGGTTAGAATTTCCGGGCTCGGGTTGTTTGCTTTATTGCTGCTGATAACCTTAACCGGGATGTTCGCCCGGAATTATCTGGGAAAAAAACTGATTGGCGCCGGGGAAAAACTGTTAGGACGAATTCCGATCTTAAAGACAATTTATAACTCCACCAAACAAATTACCGAAGGTTTGGCTTTAACTCAATCGGACAAGGGTGCCTTTCGGAAAATGGTCTTAATCGAATATCCGCGGCCGGGAGTCTATAGTCCGGGGTTCTTAACCGGGGAAGCCTTTAATGAGGCGGAGGAGAAGACCGGCGGGAAATTATTAAGTATTTTTGTTCCTACCACACCTAACCCGACCACCGGTTATTTGGTTTTTGTCCCGGAAGACCAAGTTACCTTTTTAAAAATGAGTGTGGAAGACGGGTTTAAATTATTATTGTCGGTCGGGGTGATTGTCCCGGATAAAAAGATGAACAATTTAAAGAGGTGAACCAAATGGCTCAAGAAGTTTGGGAAGAAATTCAGGCAACCGAATCAGTTGCCGGGCAGCTGATTGCCGACGCCAAATCCGCCGCCGTGGTTGCCCGAAAAAAAGCCCGCCAGGAAGCGGCGGAACTGATTCGGCGAGCGGAAACGCAGGCGCGGGAGGTCGGAGAACGGTTAGTGAGCGAGAAGACTGCCGCGGCTACTGCGGCGCGCGAGGCCCGCTTGCAAGCAACCGATGTCGCCGTCCAAAAATTAAGCGCCGTCGGAAAGCAGCGGTTACCGGGCGCGGTCCAAATGATTACGGAAAAGGTTGTGAGTTAGATGGCTTTGGCTCAAACCAAGAAAATCGCGATTTACGGTTTGCAATCCGAGCGCAAACGCTGTTTAAAAGTGTTGCAGGATTCGGGGCTTTTGGAATTAATCGTTTCTAACCCGGATCAATCGGAAGAATCAGCCGCTTTTAACCGGATAACCGTTGAGCTACAAACAAACTTCGCGGAGCTGGACCGTAAAATCGCCGCAATTGTCAAGGGTCTGACTTTTTTGGACCAGTATTTGCCGGTTAAACCCAATATAGTGCAACAATTCGCCGGAATCAAGACTTACCTGACACCGGAGGAATTCGGTCAAATTGCCCAAGACGAGGAACGTTGCCAACAGGTCTTGACGGAATTGACCCGATTGGAGCAAGAACTGGGACGGGTTCAAATCAAGCGGACCCAATTGCAAACTATAGCCGAAAACTTAAGGCCGTGGCGGGAATTGGATCTTTGTTACGCTGGAGTGCAAGGAACAGCTGCGATTCGAGTGACGACGGGAATTACGGGACATTCCCTGACGGAATTGGTAATGAGTCTATCAGAGATGGAATTTCCGTTTCACTTGGAAAAGGTCGGTGAAGCCGGTAATAATCTTCTGTTTGTGTTGTTTTCACCCGCCCGGGCGCGGGAGGCGGTCCAAACAATTTTCAACCGTCTCAATGTCAACCAAGTTGTTTTACCGGAATTTGAGACTACGGTTGCGGCCCGGCTCGAACAAATTCAACAGGAATTGACTAAACTGGAGCAAGACGAAGCCGTTCTCCGGGAAGAAACGCGTTCTAAAGCTGAGACCCGTCCCGTATTACAAGTTTTTTACGACCATTTGAGCAATGAACATAACCGTTTGGAAGTCACCGCCCAGCTATTACATCAGAAACGCAGTTTTATGCTTTCCGGCTGGGTGGCCGCGGACCGGTTGGACGCATTGGAAGAATCCCTTAATAAAGCTAAGCTGAAATATGTGTTGACTCCGGTTGAGCCGGAAGAAGGGGAACAACCGCCCGCCATTCTGCGGAATAACAAGGCGGTCACTCCGTTTGAGTATTTGGTGCAGAGTTTCAGTTATCCCGGGCCCACTGAGATTGACCCCACGCCGTCCATTGCTCCTTTCTTCTTTATCTTTTTCGGAATTGCCTTGGGCGATGTCGGGTATGGCGTGATCTTGGCGTTAATTTGCGCGCTGTTTTTGGTAAAACTAAAGTTGGGACCGGTTGGGAAGAAAATCTCGTGGATGTTTTTATTGAGTGGAATTGCCGCGGCCATCTTCGGATTAATGACCGGTAGCGTAATGTGTTTGCAAAATCTCAAGTTCGGTCTGTTCAATCCGTTGCAAAATCCGATTTTATTATTGGTAATCGCCTTGGGATTGGGCTTAATCCAGCTTTATTACGGCATTTTGATCAGCGCTTTTCTGACTATCAGGGATGGCCGTTGGCGGGAAGCTGTGGCCAACCAGGGGACCCTGTTGTTCTTCCTGACCAGTGTGCTTTTGGTTTTAGGCAAGGATACGTTGGGTTGGCAAGCCTATGCCACCAATCTCAATTATCTCCTGTTAACGGCGGCGGCGGCGATGGTGCTGGGCAATATGTATGGGAAAAAAGGATTTGTTGCCAAACTGCTGGCGATTCCCGGCGGTTTGTATAGTATTTACAACACGATCGGGTTTTTCAGCGATGTCTTGTCATACTCGCGTCTCATGGCTCTCGGTCTGTCCACCGGAGTGATGGGCGGGATTATGAATCAACTGGGCGGGCAGGTCTTTAACAGTATTCCGGTGTTGGGCTGGATTTTCGGAGCGTTTATTTTCATCTTCGGACATGCTTTGAATTTTGCTTTAAGCATCCTGAGCGCTTATGTCCATTCCAGCCGGCTGCAGTATTTGGAGTTTTTCGGCAAGTTTTATGGAGGTGGCGGGCGACCGTTTGTACCTTTTATAAATAAATTCAAATATACATTTTTAGTGAACAAAAAGGAGGCATAATCGGTTATGGAAGGTATTTATTTGGCTTACGCGGGTATTGCAATTGCAGTGTTTTTTGCAGGTATGGGTTCGGCGCAAGGGATTTCTCTCTCCGGACAAGCCGCCTCGGGAGTAATTACCGAAGATCCGGCGAAATTCGGTAAAGCGGTTATTTTAACCGCTCTCCCCGGCACGCAGGGAATTTATGGATTTGTAATTGGAATGTTAATGTTTACCAAATTAGCGGCGGCGAGCGCGATTGCCTTACCAATCGGATTACAGTATTTAATGGCGGGAATTCCGGTAGGGATTGTCGGTTGGATTTCCGGTATTTGGCAAGGGAAAGTAGTTGCCGCCGGGATGGGGATTTTGGCGAAAAGGCCTGACGAATATACCAAAAGCATTATCTTTGCCGGCATGGTTGAGACTTATGCGATTTTGGCCTTTGTGATCTCCTTCTTTTTGATCAACAACATCAAGTAAAGGGGTTGCGGCTGATGAATGATCTAAAAGCATTAACCGGGAGCATCGTCGACCAGGCCAGGACGGAAGCGGCGCAAATTACCGGAGAGGCCCAGGCGGAAGTGGAAAAGATGTTATCCCAAGCGAAACAACAAGCTCAGGAACGTTCCCGGAAGCTGGCCGAAACCTACCAACTAAAGGCGGAAGCGGCGGAACGAAGGTTGGCGATTGAAGCGGAATTAGAAGGGAAAAAAAGAATCCTCGCCGCGAAACGGTCCCTTATTGAGCAGGCTTTTACGGAAGCGACGCAAGCGATGCAAAAACTGCCGTTGGAGCAACGGGTTAAATTTTTAGCCCGAAAATTGGCGGACGCCGGTGCGGAAAATGGCGGAGAAGTCCAGGTTGTCGGGGAGCAATCGGAATGGGCGTCAATTATTAAAGAAGCCAATGCATTGCTGGCCCGTTCCGGGAAATTGGCGCAGTTGCAGCTGTCCCAGGAATCTCCGACGCTGGCAAGCGGATTTCGGCTTGCCGGTCCCGGATATGCGATTGACGGCTCTTATCAGGCGTTCGTAAATGAGGTCAAGGAGACGTTGCTACCGGAAGTTGCTAATTATTTGTTTGCGGCAACGGAGGAGTGAGAAGATGCGGGAGCGAACTTTTGCTTATGCGGTTGGCCGGATTCGGGCGCTGGAAACCAAATTGTTGGATTTTAGTCAATTGGAGCGCATCAGCGAAGCCGCGGATTTGACCGAGGCTTTGGCGAAATTGGGGGAAACCGAATATGCCCAGGTTTTAGCCGGGTTAAAACAGCCGCAACAGTTTGAGACTGCTTTGAATGCGGAGCTGGGTCGCGTGGCCCGACTGGTGCGGCAACTTTCCGGCGATGCCCCGGAATTTCAGGTTTTTTTACATCGTTATGATCTTCAAAATCTCAAGATGATTTTGAAAAATCCGACAATTGCCGCGACCGAACTCTCTAATTTGGGCGTTTGGGATCCGCAATGGGTCTTGCAAAGAATGACCGAGGGGGATTTGACGGATTTTCCATTGGCATTCCGTCAGGCGATTGAAGCCGCCAAAATTGCTTTCAGTCGCAGCGGCGATGGTCAGGAAATTGACCGTATTTTGGATAATGTCTGGTTTACCTACGGATATCGGACCTTGACGGCAGGAATTTCACCGACTTTGAGCCGGTGGTGGGTCGCTTTAATAGACTTGACCAATCTAAGAACTTTTGTCAGGTTACGCTTGATTGGGATGGCGCCAACCGATTTTGAGAGGTTTTTTGTGGCAAACGGGCAATTGTCAAGCGATAGTTTTCGGGAACTATGGGAACATCCCAATGAAAAAGTGGCTTTGTGGCTGGAGAAAACCCCGTATAGTCAAATTGCGGGTGATCAAGCGGTTAATTTGAATTCTTTATCGCGATTGGAACGCGAGTTTGATAATTATCTGATCGACCAGATCACGACGGCGAAAATGGTTGCGCTGGGGATCGAACCGCTAATCGGATATTGGTTGGCTAAAGAGAACGAGGTCAAAGTATTACGGATTATCCTGGTCGGTAAGATTAATCAGGTGGCAAATGTTGAAATAAAGGAGCGGTTAAGACGTGCTTACGCATAAAATTGCCGCAGTCGGGGAAGAAGACATTGTCCTCGGATTTAAAGCATTGGGAATTGAGATTTATCCGGTAGATGACCCTGAAGCTACCGTGACAGTGGTCAATCAGTTGTTGAATAGCCCTGATTACGGAATTGTACTGGTTTCCGAGTCCTTGGCTGATAAAGTCGAAGCATTAATGAGTGAAATTGGGCCCCGGCCCTTACCAAGTTTGGTTTATATTCCAGGTAGCAAAGGCAGCCAAGGTTTTGCCATGCAGCGGATTCGGAAAATTATTGAACGCGCTGTGGGAGCGGACATCTTGTCAGAAAAGAGGTAGAAGTAGATGAGTGTGGGGAAAATCATCAAAGTTTCCGGACCATTGGTTGTCGCCGAAGGCATGGAACAAGCCCAAATGTACGAAGTGGTCCGGGTTAGCGATAAACGCTTGATTGGAGAAATTATTGAACTCCGCGGCGATCGGGCCTCGATTCAGGTTTATGAAGAAACCACCGGATTAGGCCCGGGAGAACCGGTTTATTTAACCGGCGCGCCCTTAAGCGTGGAGTTGGGACCGGGTTTGATTGAAGCGATTTATGACGGGATTCAACGGCCCTTGGATAAGATTGCCGCCCAAGTTGGCGACAGAATTACCCGCGGTGTTGAAGCCGATCCGTTGGACCATCAGAAAAAATGGCAGTTTCAGCCGACTTTGGCAGTCGGAGCGACGGTGGCCCCGGGCGATATTATCGGGACCGTCGGAGAAACTGTGATTGTGACGCAGAAAATAATGATCCCGCCGGGGATTTCCGGCACATTGACGCGGATTACCGCCGGCGATTTCACCATTGAAGAGCCGGTGGCCCAGGTGAAGACGGCTGAAGGTAAATTGATTGATGTGACTATGCTGCAAAAATGGCCGGTCCGCCGCAGCCGTCCTTATCAGGAAAAATTGGCGCCGGATGAATTGATTGCCACCGGGCAACGGGTCATCGACACCTTCTTTCCGGTCGCTAAAGGCGGCACCGCCTGTATTCCCGGACCGTTCGGCAGCGGGAAAACCGTGGTTCAGCACCAGTTGGCCAAATGGGCCGATGCCGATATTATTGTCTATGTCGGTTGCGGGGAACGTGGCAACGAGATGACCGACGTGCTGCTGGAGTTCCCGGAGTTAAAAGACCCGCGTTCCGGTGAACCGTTAATGAAGCGGACGGTATTGGTGGCCAACACCTCCGATATGCCGGTGGCGGCCCGGGAGGCGTCCATTTATACCGGAATTACCATTGCCGAATATTTTCGTGATATGGGTTATTCGGTGGCGATCATGGCCGACTCCACCTCTCGTTGGGCCGAAGCGCTCCGTGAAATGTCTGGCCGTCTGGAAGAGATGCCCGGTGAAGAAGGCTATCCCGCCTATTTAGGTTCCCGTCTAGCCGATTTTTACGAACGCGCCGGTAAAGTCGTCTGCTTAGGTAGCGAAGGACGTCAGGGAATGTTGACCGCTTTTGGGGCGGTATCTCCTCCCGGCGGCGATTTATCCGAACCGGTCACCCAGGCGACTTTGCGGATTGTCAAAGTGTTTTGGGGTTTGGACGCTTCACTGGCCTATCGACGCCATTTTCCCGCGATTAACTGGTTGACCAGTTATTCCCTTTATACGGATCGGTTAAGTGAATATTTCGACCGCAATTTCACGCCGGAATTTAATAACCAGCGCCGCCAGGCCATGCGCATCCTGCAGGAGGAAGCGGAATTGGAGGAGATTGTCCGCTTAGTCGGGGTTGACGCTTTGTCGCCCAAGGATCAGTTGACCATGGAGACCGCCCGGACGATTCGCGAAGACTATTTGCATCAAAACGCCTTTCATGAAGTGGATACCTATACTTCATTGCCGAAACAATTTTTGATGATGCAAATGATTCTGCTTTTTAACCAGGTGGCCCGCGCCCAGTTGGAACAGGGGGTATCTTTGAAGAAAATCATGACCGACCCGATTTTGGAACGGATCAGCAAAGCCAAATATATCCCGGAAAGTGAGATTAAGCAGATTGAGACGCTCGTCGCTGAATTAAAACAGGCGGCGAACGGGGAGGGATGACCGATGTATAAAGAATATCAGACCGTGAAGGAGATTGTCGGCCCGCTGATGCTGGTTGACCAGGTGTCTGAGGTGAAATACGATGAACTGGTCGAAATCACGCTTGGTAATGGGGAAAAGCGCCGCGGCCGGGTGCTTGAGGCGAATGGCAATCAGGCGTTGGTCCAGTTGTTTGAAGGCTCGACGGGGATTAATTTAAAAGCGACTAAAGTTCGTTTTTTAGGCAAAAGTATTGAGATCGGAGTGGCCCCGGATATTTTGGGCCGGGTCTTCGATGGTTTGGGACGTTCCCGTGATAAGGGAGCGCCGATTATTCCCGAAAAAAACCTGGATATTAACGGCGCGCCCATCAATCCCTACGCACGCAACTATCCGTCGGAGTTTATCCAGACCGGAATTTCGGCGATTGACGGCTTGAATACTTTAGTACGGGGGCAGAAGCTTCCGATCTTTTCCGCCTCCGGGTTACCCCATGCGCAATTAGCAGCGCAAATTGCCCGTCAAGCCAAAGTGTTGGGCACGGAGCAAAAATTTGCGGTCGTTTTTGGGGCGATGGGAATTACCTTCGAAGAAGCCGACTATTTTGTG
>JASFQO010000012.1:0-13773 GCA_050115405.1 Bacillota bacterium | reverse complement strand
GCAATTATTTCACCTCCTTGGAAATGTCCGGGGTTACGCTGACCGTCATGAAGCTGGATCGGGAATTGAAGGAATGTATCGATTATGAAGTGGACTCGATGGGGTTGAAACAATTCGTGAGGTGAAGAAGATGGAATATTTCACAAATCAAAAAGGGGCGCTGATTGTAACCGGATTGATTGCTGCGATTCAAGAACACAAACAATACTTAAGCGATATCGACGGGGCGATCGGCGATGGCGACCACGGGATCAACATGAATAAAGGCTTTAGCGACTGCGGCAGGGAATTAGCCGGCAATCCGGGCGACCTGACTCATAGTTTCCGGGTTTTGGCACGGATTTTGATGGGAAACATCGGCGGATCAATGGGCCCGCTCTACGGAATGTTTTTTAAAGCCATGGTCGGCGTAAGCGCTGAAAATGAGATAATTGACGCCGTCAAATTCGGAGCGATGCTACAAGCGGCGGAGGCCAAGGTGCGGGAGATTGGCGGCGCCGCGCCGGGCGACAAGACGCTTTTGGATAGCTTGGTCCCGGCGGTAGCCGCTTATCAGGCGGCGCTTAGCGAAGGCCAAAGCTTTGCGGCGGCCCTGGACCGGATGAGGGAAGCGGCGGAGCAAGGCCGCGATTCCACCAAAGAGATGGTGGCCATGGTTGGCCGCGCCAGCCGCCTCGGCGAACGTTCCCGGGGAGTGATTGACGCCGGCGCCGCGTCATGTTGTCTGATCCTGGAGTCGATGGCGGAGACGATTAAGAAGTTAATCTAATTCAAATAAAAATAATGCAAAGATGGGGGAATAGACATGACGCGTAAACCCAAACTCGGAATTTTGGGGTTCTCCGACGGGGAACCGGAAGTTCATGAGCAATTGAAGGAGATCGTTAAGCGGCAGTTCGACGCGATTGCGGATGCGCTGGAAGCTTCGGGGGAAGTCGAAGTAGTGCGGGGCCGGCAACTGGTCAATTCGGTCCAAACCGCGAAAAGCGAGTCGCTGCGGATGGTGGCGGAAGATGTGGATGGGACAATTTTTTCCTATGGAGTCTTCAGCTTTCCCAATTTTTCGGCGATCGCCGCGCAAAACGGCAAGGGCCCGTTTTTGCTGGCGGCCAATCTCAATCCCGACTGGCCGGGAATGGTGGCGATGCTGGCCTCGGGCGGAGCCTTGCACCACCTGGGATTCGACCATTTCCGGGTCGCCGGGGATGTCCAAGAACCGGCGGTATTGGATGAGATCCTCACTTTTGCCCGCTGCGCCAAGGTAGTTAACCGCTTGAAAGGGCAGAAATACGGACTGATTGGCGGCCGCAGCCTCGGGATGTACAGCGCCACCGTCAGCATGCAGGACTGGCAGCAAAAGTTTGGAATTGACATTGAACATCTGGATCAATCCGAGATTTTACGGCTGGCGGAGACCATTCCTGCGGAACAAGTGGAGAAGGCTTTTAAATGGCTCAGCGAAAACGTCGGGCGGATTCAATACGACGGAGCGCGTTTGACCGAGGAGAAGTTAAAGACCCAGATCCGTCACTATGAAGCCACTAAAAAACTGGTGGCAATGCATAATTTGGATTTTGTCGGCGTAAAGTGTCATTATGAATTAAGCCGTCATTATTGCACCCAGTGTCTGAGCGCGGCTTTTATGAACGACCCCTATGACTGGGACGGCCCGAAGGAACCGGTGGTCTTCGCCTGCGAGGCCGACGGCGACGCCGCTCTGACCATGCAAATCATGAAACTGTTGACCGGCGACCCGGTACTTTTCATGGACGTCCGCCATTACGACCGGGAATACGACGTGATGGTCTTCTGCAATTGCGGCTCGGAATCGACTTGGTATGCCGGAAAATCCGACGACCCCAAGGAAAACCTGAAAAAAGTCACTCTCTATCCCTGTTTGGAGATTTACGCCGGAGGCGGTTGCCATGTGAACTGTATGACCAAGGCGGGAAAAGCTACCATCGCCCGGCTGAACCGGACCGAGGGCAAATACCGGATGACCATCATCCCCACGGAATTTGTCGAACTGCCCCGTGAAAAGATGGCCGAGACCACTCTGGAGTGGCCCCACGTCTTCGCCAAGCTGCCCTTTGACCACCGGATCTTCCTGGACAAGTTCGACGCCAACCATTGTCACGCGGTGTACGGGGATCATGTGGAGGAATTGAAGATGATCTGCAAGATGCTTGGGGTTGAGGTGGAGGAGTTAGGGTGAAAATACGTCAGTAGTTACACTCACAGTTTTGTGACTGGCGTAGCCAGGCATGGACGTTGGGGTGAAAAACAAAGATTGTACGAAAAAAGAAGGTGATAATTTAACTGTAAAAATTTAGATCAGGACTTTAAATTATTACAAAATTAAGAAATGGAGCGATGACTAATGAAAAAGGCATACGGAATTATGCCTCCGATGATTACAATCTGGAATGATGATGAAACTTTTAATGAGAAGGCTACCATTAACCATTTAAACTGGTTGATTGATGAAGGAATCACGTCGGTATCGGTCTGCGGCAGCACCGGTGAGAATATTTCCATGGACCCGGAGGAGACGAAACGGTTAATTAAAATCCTGGTGGAAGCGGTTGACGGCCGGATACCGGTATATCCTGCGACGGGCGCTTATTCGACTAAAACTACGATTGAACTTAGCCAATATGCGGAAAAAGTCGGCGGCGACGGGTTGCTGATCATCCCGCCGTATTATATGAATCCTCATAAAGATGCGGTATTGGACCATTATCGCGCTATCAAAAAGAATGTCGGTATCCCGATCATGCTTTACGATAATCCGTTTTTTGCCGGTTATAAGATGACGATCAGAGAGATAACCCAATTAGCTAATGAAGGAATTATCGACTCCATCAAATGCGCGCAAGGCGATGTGGCAGACATTCATGATTTGCAATATTTATGCGGCGACAAACTGGATGTGTTTTATGGCCATGACTACAGTGGAATTGAAGCTCTTTTGATGGGGGCGCACGGATGGTTGACCGGTTCTTTGAATGTGCTGCCAAGACTGGGAAGACAAATATATGACGCCATTACAGTCGATAAAGATCCGGAAAAGGCTAAGAAAATATGGTATCAAAAGTATATGCCCTTTATTGACTTTATCATGCGGGAAAAAGAAAACGGGCGACCGCATTGGTTGGAAGTTTTTAAGGCGGCCTTGACGATTATGGGCCATGAAGTTGGGGAACCCCGCAAACCAATGGGTAAATTGACCCCGAAAATGAATAAGAAATTGGAGAAGGTCTTGGAAGTAGTCCTCGGGTGATAACAGGCTGAGGCATAAGGAGCGAGGTATGAGTAAAAAAACAACAGGAATACCAGGATGCATAAAGTATTGCGCCTACGGCGGGTATGAACATTAAGGTTAAAATAGGCAAGAATAAAAGGGATGAATAAGGATCTTGCAAGCAAAACTAAATGCCAAAGCGCAAAACGAATCAAATTTCCTCTGGCTTCAATTTTACTCGCGTCTCATGTCTCATGTCTTGCGCCTATGCGACTGAAATACTATGGTAATTGAAGCCTACGCCAAGGCGGAGCGCGTCGGATCGGCGAAGTGATCAGCGGCGTTTCCCATATTATCGGTCATCAGGTCCGGGAGATGGTCGACGCCTTCCTCGACGGTAAGGTCCAGGAAGTCGCCGATAGGAAACGGCAATTGATAAAGTTCTATCGCATTATGGGGCAGAATGGACGGTTCAATCCGGTCTGTCTGCTAAAGGATGCAATGCGTCTGGTCGGCTATAACTCCGGCTATCACAGATTGCCGTTAACCCCCGGGACTCCCGAGGAGATTAGCGTGAAAAAGAAAAAATTGAGCCCAAATAGTGCATAAGACACAAAAACAAGGCCCACTCAAAAGTTGTGAACCTTAAGAAACGATATTTCCACCTACAAAGCAAATGACCGACACCTGCACACCAATAACAAGCAGAGGTGGATGTACTTGCTATTGGTGCCGGGAATGGCCTTGTTTAAATTATAGCACTGATTAACGTGGATGAAAACTATTTTTCATCACTATTTGTGCCGCCAGCGACAGCGGCGGAATGGAGATTATCATGAAAATTGCAATTCAAAATTTGACACCGGGCTTGGTTGAAGGGGTAGCAGTCCAGTTACCCCCCGCCCAGCCAGGTTATAGAGAGACCTACTTTGAGTGGACGCCTTCGTCTCTGGTGGCGCAGTTTAAAAAAGCTGAGGTTAGCGGTGGAATTTTGGAAGCGTGGCGCCATACTCCGGTCTTTACCGAAGTGGAGACGCATTGCGACAGCGAGATGTTCTATTTCGTCTCCGGAGTGGCCTTGATGTTATTTGCCGACCTCAAAGAGGGCCAGCCGGATCTGGAGACCGTGCAGATTGTGCGGATTCAACCGGGGACGCAAATTATTATCGCTGCCGCTAAAGCCCATTTCGTCCCGGTCGCCGCCGACTCGACGTCGGTTGTTGCCGTGGTAGTTTCTCCGCAGATGGGCGCGCCGCGGGTCGCGTTGGCGGAAGTGGTGGAAGGAGTAGAGAATAGTCACGAGGCATGAGGCGAGAGTAAAATTCGTTTTCATTCGTTTTTGCGCCGTTGTGCGGCATGTTCATTAGGGGAAAAATTCGTTGACACTAGTTTGTCAGTTACCTAGTTGCCTGGTTTATTAGTTGAAAGTGATTAAGAAGACCGTTTTATCCCTTTACATAAACGTCAGTTAAAAGATCGGGCTGAAGAAAGACATAAGAGCGCAATGCCAAAAATTACTTGGATAGTTTTTAAAAAAGAGCGCCGATAATTGTAATAAGGGGATAGCAGAGCTTCAATGTCAAAGCGGACCATTGGCAAAGAAGGATCTTTTAGGTTGATGTCGGGGATATTGAGATCAAAATCATGACAAAACAGTATTGCCGAGGGGGGAATGAAGAAATGGATATACACAATAACTTACTTGATTACATCCAATCACTGAAAATTATTGATACCTACGAATATCTTCCATTTGAATCTGATAGACCCCAAAATACCGACATTCTTGAAGAATGGTTGTCACATTATTTTTCAAGTGATCTCATATCCGCCGGTATGTCTGATTAGGTGGTGGGGGACGTTTGAGATGGGACCATACCCGATCGCAGGCAAAGAAAGGAGTGATCGACAAGCAAGGAGACCGGCCACGGTGGCGGTGGGGCCGTTACAGTTTTTGGTAAAAAACTGAGGGAACAGCGACTGTGGAAGGTTGAAAAAGTTGGTTTTAGCTTGGTGTTTTGAGTTTTACAACTACCTAAAATTTATTAAAAAGTGAGGGTGAATGATGATGTTGAAAAAATTTAGATGTTTAGTTTTAGTAATGGCATTAGTCTTAGTTGTCGTCTCCAGTAGTACATTTGCAGCAAAGAAGCCGGTTAAGTTGGTTTATGGACATGTATTTGCCGCTGAACATTTTTTCTGTAAAAGTGACCTTTATTTCAAAAAATTGGTTGAAAAAAATTCCAAAGGGAAAATTTTAGTTGACTATTTTCCTGCAAGCCAATTAGGTACCGAACAGGAACAGCTTCAAGCAACCAAATCTAATGCTCAACAGATGTTTATAGCCAGTCTGGGGAATTTAACCCAATATTGGCCGAAGATGAGTACATTTAGTTTGCCATATATATATCGTGATGAAGCGCATCATATAAAGGTGGCAAATAACTTATATTCCTTGATAGATCCCGATGAATTTGCGGCTAAAACCAGTATGCGCATATTATATGTGCGGATCAGAGCGCCGCGGCACCTGACTACTAAGTTTCCTGTCAATAAGCTTGAAGATATTAAAGGGCTTAAGATCAGAGTACCCGAAAATCCGGTATTAAAGGCTATTTGGAAGGCATTAGGTACTATTCCGACTGTTATCCCTGGAGCAGATGTATATACCGCTTTGGCAACCGGGACGGTCGATGCTCAGGAAAATCCTTTTGATTACACATACACAATGAAGTTTTATGAAATAGTAAAGTATTGTGCCCTCACAGCCCATATGCGGGATATAACATTGACGGTAATTAACAACAAATGCTGGAATAGTTTAACGGCAAGACAAAGGAAAATCGTTCAGAATGCTGCGAAAAAAGCAAGTGAAATGGGGATGAAAGATGTTAAAGAAGACGAAGAAAAAAATTATAATTTATTAGTCAAAGCGGGAATGAAATTCACTAAGCCGGATCTTGCTCCTTTTAGGGAAAAGGCCAAAACGATGTGGAGCCAATTTGGTGATCCGAAACTAATTAAAAAGATCGAAGCGGTAAAATGAAATTAAGGTAGATAATAGGTCTATCGGTGCCTCTTTTCACCAGGTTTTATGCTTGTTGCGCGCATGTTCGTTAGTATCAGCGATATTTTGACAAAAACATGTACATCGTTATTTCGGTCATATATGAAACGATAAGTCAATAATGACAACGTCGAAAAATATCAAGGCGCCATTCCTTCTTCAAAGACAGAAGTGGCGCCTCCAATAGCGAGGTGGAAAAGATGAAATTAGTTCATCCCGGTATTCGTATTTTTTGTGGAGCGTTGCTCTTTTTAATTGTAATGTTAAGTTTTTTACAAATTATATTACGCGAATTCTTTAATTATACCTTCAATTGGAGCGATGAAGTATCACAATTTTGTATGACCTGGCTCGCCTTATTCGGTTCAATCTGGGTTACTAAAAAAGGCCAGCATTTAAATACCGGAATTAAATTGCATCAGAAGCTCAATGAAAGGCAAATCCATTTGATTGACGGTGTTTTGGCGTTGATGATCGCCGGCGCTACTGCGGTGGTAGCCTACCAAAGCGCAATATTTTCATTGACGGCAATGGAAATTCAGTCTATGTCACTTCCTTGGTTAAAAATGGGTTATGTCTTCATTGTGCTGCCTTTTACTATGGTGGTCTTATGTTATTACCATTTGAAATACTTTTTCAAAAATTTAGCGTTTATATTAAAAAAAGGATCGAAAAGGAAGTGATGAATTTTGATAATTTTCTTGTTGTTTGTAATATTATTACTCCTTGGGATTCCGATTGGCTTTGCGCTGTTGTTACCGTGCCTCGCCTCTTTTGCCTTTTATCCGGAACTTCCGGCTCAGCTGATGGGTGCGCGGCTGACCAATGCCTATCTTTCTTCCTCCATGATAGCGATTCCCTTGTTTATTTTCGCCGCCCAAATTTTAAACGATATTAAAGTCACTGACTCTATTTTTGGTTTTGTCAACAAACTGGCAGGTCACATTAGCGGTGGCCTGGGTCATGTCAATGTGCTGGCAAGCATTGTATTTGCCGGTATGTCCGGCTCGGCGACGGCCGACGCAGCCGGTCTGGGTAAGGTGGAGATTAAAGCTATGAATGATCAAGGCTATCCACCGGCATTCTCTGCCGCCATCACGGCGGCTTCCTCGACGATCGGGCCGATCATTCCTCCTAGCATTCCTTTGATTATTTTTGGATCGCTTTCCGGTGTTTCCATTGGCAAATTACTGATTGGCGGTTTTTTGCCAGGAATAATGATGGCGCTATGTTTAATGATCGGAATCGCAATTATTGCTAAACGCCGGAGACTTCCCAAATCGAAATTCGCCGGTTTCAGAGAAATTTGGAAGAGTGCCTGCAAAGCAATTCCGGGACTGATGGCGCCGATCATTTTAATCGGAGGGATGTTGTCCGGAATTTTTACTCCGACGGAGACCGCCACAATCGCGGTAGTTTATGCCATTTCGATCGGATTTATCTTAAAAACCTTGACCCTTAAGGGATTATGGGAATCATTTCAACAAGCTGCCATGGATTGCGCGGCGATCCTATTTATGTTTCTTGGAGCTACCTTAATCGGTCTTATAGTAACCAGGCTGCATGTGGCGGATAGCGCCATCAACTTTATTTCCGAAGTTACTACTAATCCGGCGATGGTGCTTTTATTGCTTAACATTTTTTTATTGATTGTCGGATGTCTATTAGACCCAACTTGCGCCCAATTTTTATTGGTTCCGATTTTGGTGCCTCTGGTTAAATCGTTCGGGATTAATGAAGTTCATTTCGGAGTGGTAATGGTTTTAAATTTAATGATTGGTTTGATTACTCCGCCTCTGGGGTCGGTAGCGTTCATTAGTTGTAAAATAGCTGAAGTTAAACTCGTGGATTTTCTAAAAGAGTGTTGGCCGTTTATGATAATGTTGATAATTGCTTTAATGATAGTTACGTATGTACCGCAGACGGTTACGTGGTTGCCCGGTTTATTTATGAAGTAAGATAAGGAAGCTTGTCATTAGTGAACATGACTGGCTGATATTAGTATAGACCGAGGGTTAATTCAATCAAGAGCCTAAAACCAAGTCGTTTCAATACTTTATATTAAGGAGAGTTTTAAATGAGTTATTCACGGATTGAATACGAAAAAATGAAGCGTATCGCGGAAGATGTCTTTCTGAAGTTCGGCTATTGCCGGGAAGATAGTAAAATTATCGCCAATGTAATCTTGGAAGCGGATCTACGGGGGATCGAATCGCATGGCGTCCAAAGGTTGAACCTTTATTACCGGTCGATAAAGCAAGGGAAGATCAAGGTTAATGAACAAATAGAGATCATCCATGAGACTCCGGTGTCCGCAGTGATTGACGCCCATGAAGTCGCCGGACAACTTTCCGGTTATCAGGCGATGCAATTGGCAATCAAAAAAGCCAAGAATATCGGGTTCGGGATAGCTGTAACCAGAAACGGAAATCATTACGGTATAGCTGGTTATTATCCGGGCATGGCGATTACGGAAGGACTATTGGGGATCAGTATGACTAATTCGGAAGCGATAATGCCCCCGACGTTTGGAAAACGGGCGATGCTGGGGACTAATCCGATTGCGGTGGGGATTAATGCCAAACCGTATCCGTTTATTTTAGACATGGCCACCAGCGTGGTCCCCAGAGGAAAGACCGAGGTATATGTAAAAAAGAATCAACCAATGCCTTTGGGGTGGGCGTTAGATAGGTACGGCAAGGAAACACAGGATGCGGTGGAAGTGAATTATGCCATCAAGAACAAGCTTTTTGGGGGATTGCTGCCTTTAGGAGGCGCGTCGGAGACCTTTGGCGGGCATAAGGGGTATGGATTGGCGCTAATGGTTGATATTTTTACCGGGATTTTCGCCGGCGGTTATACCAGCAACTTTACTTATGGATATTCAGGCCCGGGAATACCACTGAAAAATGAAGTTAAAGTCTGTTCGTGTTTTATTGCAATTGATTATGGAATGTTAGGAGATAAATCCGAAATAGAAAATAGGTTATCTGTATATTTGCAACAGATCAGAGATTCGGAAAAAGTAGAGGGACAGTCAAGAATCTATACTCACGGTGAAAAGGAAGCGGAAGCGCGTCAAGATCGATTGCAAAATGGGATTTTAGTTAATGACGCCACCCTTGCCGAAGTTCAAAAGTTGTGTGAAGAGTTGGGGATTGAGGGACCGGTGAAAATCAGTTAGTGTACAGTTGAAAGTTGTTTTCACAGTTTTTTGTGCCGTTGCACGGCATGAAGGTTAGAGATAAAAATACGGTTACAACAAAAGAAAAAGATATCTGCTTGGGGGGATTTTAGTACTGTGAATATCAGGGAAAAATCATTAAAACTGCATGGCGAATGGAAAGGGAAAATCGAGGTCATCAGCAAGGTTCCCGTGAAGACCAAGGAGGACCTTTCTTTAGCTTATACGCCGGGAGTGGCCGAGCCTTGTCTGGCGATTCAAAAGAATGTCAACCTTTCGTACGAGTATACCCGGCGATGGAATATGGTGGCGGTGGTTACCGACGGCACGGCCGTGCTGGGACTTGGTGATATCGGGCCGGAAGCCGGAATGCCGGTTATGGAAGGAAAATGTGTGCTGTTTAAGGCGTTTGGGGATGTCGATGCTTTTCCTCTTTGTATTCGTTCTAAAGATGTGGACGAGATCGTGAATACTGTGAAACTTCTGTCAGGAAGTTTCGGCGGAGTCAATCTGGAGGATATTTCCGCACCCAGGTGTTTTGAAATTGAAAGAAGGTTAAAGCAGGAATGCGATATCCCGATCTTCCATGACGACCAGCATGGCACGGCCGTGGTCACCTTGGCGGCCATGCTCAACGCGTTAAAGGTTGTAAAAAAGAATATTGAAGATATAGAAGTGGTGGTCAATGGTTCAGGCGCGGCGGGGATAGCCGTCACCAAGCTGCTGATGAGCATGGGGCTGAAGAAGGTTATTCTTTGCGACACCAAAGGCGCCATTTATGAGGGAAGAGACCACTTGAACGCAGAAAAGGCGATTATGGCCAAGTTATCCAATTTGCAAAAAAAGAAAGGTCTGTTGAAAGAGGTTATCGTCGGGGCGGATGTCTTTATCGGGGTGTCGGCGCCAAACATGGTAACGCCGGAGATGGTGCGGACGATGGCGCCGGACCCGATCATCTTCGCAATGGCGAATCCCGTACCGGAAATCATGCCGGAAGAGGCCAAAGCCGCGGGGGCGAAGGTAGTGGGGACCGGCAGGTCGGATTTTGCCAACCAGATCAACAACGTGCTGGCCTTCCCGGGAATATTTCGCGGGGCCTTAGATGTCCGGGCCAGCGATATCAACGACGCCATGAAGATCGCCGCGGCCAGAGCCATCGCTTTATTGATTAATGGCGAGGAATTGAGCCCGGACTATGTAATACCTGAGCCTTTCGACCCCAGAGTAGGGAAAGCGGTGGCCGCGGCAGTGGCGCAGGCGGCTAAAGATTCCGGAGTGGCCTGGATAGATTGAGAGAGGTTTCAGTTATGGAAGAAAATACTCAAAACAATAAAAACGACCTGCAGTATTTGGCGATATCAGGAGGTGAAATGGTGGTACAGGGGTGTGAGAGACCATGGGAAGTGGCTATAGAGCCCTTTAAAGTTACTCCTCATACCTATTATATTGGAAACAGTTGGGTAGGCGCTTATTTAATCGATACTAGCGAAGGGTTAATTCTCATTGACACTACAATGCAGCCACAGCGATTCATATAATCCGTTTATTGATGATACTGCTTGGAAAAAGCTTATGGAGGAAAAAATAATCGCGGTGCAAAAGTTAATTGAGGAATCAAACCGTAATATTTAAGATGACCCTTGGCATCAGCGGATGACTTTGTTGATCAAGGTTAACTGTGGTCGGTATGGCGGAAATCATGGTGATGGTTCTTTTTTTTAAAATGGCGTTGCTTTTACTAAAACCTCCAGGGATGTTGTAGGATTACGAGAGAGGTGTGATGGATGGAGATCAACCCGCCTTATGGACATGGTGAAGTCAATCTGGAGATTCCTGACACTTTGCTGGATTAATATTCAGCCTCACATTCAACATTCGGATCGATAATCGCCATAGTTTAACCCCTCGTTTAATTCAAAAATGTTATTGTAAATCCGTTTTGCTTAGCTTTATTGTTTTATCTTCATGGTCTAATTTTTCAAGTCCAATATGTTATATGGCGCGTTCGGCAATATCAGCGTCTCCGGATGGGGCGAGCCGCTTAGTCTGATGGCATCTTCCACCGCCGTGGATGCTGTTTTTCGAAAAATCAGACCCGTTGCTTCCATTTCACTTTGATTTTTTTCCTCACTCACCACGATAATTTTGGCGTGTTCCATACATTCGGTTAGTATTTGCAGCGCCCATTGGCCTTCCGTAAAAGTCCGGCTTTGCCGCAAAGCGGTTAAAATTTGCGTCGGAGTCTGATGCGAATATTTTGCAAATATCGAATGACCCATGCCTTCTGAGCATTGGGCAATAAGGATGATGACCCCGCCTTCTTTGACGACCGGTTTCTCCAACTTCACCCAGGCGGCGACCCCGTTAATCGACTATCTTTTAACGGCTCCAGTCCAATATATCAGCGGACCAAATACGCTCAATGACTGCGGGCGGTTTATTATCAAATGGGGCCAAAACGTCTTAGTGAGTGGTGGAAAAAAGGCGTTAAAGTCCGTAGAGTCCAAGTTGTTTTCTGCATTGGAGGACGCTGACATTAAATATGAAGTAAATCAGTTTACTGGAGAATGCAGTGAAGAAAATATAACAGTGTTGGTTGAAAAAGTACAGCGGATGGCACTTGACGCGATTATTGGAGTAGGTGGCGGGAAGTCGTTGGACACAGCCAAAAGGGCCGCGGAAATTTGCAATGTCCCGGTGATTTGTATCCCAACGATCGCCGCCACCTGCGCCGCAGCTTCGGCGGTATCGGTAATTTATACCGAAAAAGGTGTGCATAAAAAAGACTATAACCTGGAAAAAAGTCCGAACTTGGTTTTGGTTGATACCGAAATTATCGCTAATTCCCCAGTTGATTATATTGAATCCGGAATTTTAGATTCCCTCTCCAAATGGTATGAAGGGAAAGCCGTATTCAAAGGGATTTCCAATCCGGATATTTTTACAATCTCTGCCTTAAACCTGGCTGAACTTTTAAATGAAATCATGGAAAAAGAAGCGGTGAATGCAGTTCAAGCGGTTAAGTGCCGTAAAGTTACTTCGTCAGTGGCCCAAATTACTGATTTGAATATTTATTTAGCAGCGGTAATTCAAAGTATTGGCAAAAAGACCAGAGGTGCCGCGGCACATGCAATTCATGCCGGTTTGTCAGTTATTCCGCAAAGTCATTCTATTCTTCATGGGTATAAAGTTGGTTATGGAATGGTAGCCCAACTGTTTATGGAAAAAACGGACTTGGCAGAGATTAAGCAGGTGGTCAAGTTCTTTCGGCAGTTAGACCTGGAATCTTCCTTTAAGGGGTTATGTCTGCCATTTGAAGATGATTTGCTTAGGAAAGTAGCAGAAAAAGCAACCTTGAGTGAGCCGATGAAAAACATGCCTTTTAAAGTACTGCCGGAACAGGTGATTACCGCTATGAAGCAAGTTGAAGAGGTAGTTTGCCGGATTTAAATGTAACATTATTGAATGTTTCAAGCTGAAAGACGTTACCAGACCGAATTTAACGCCCCTGCGTTTGTATTAGCGCTTAACCGGATAATTGGCGAAGCGGGGGTGAACCTCCTGTTGGATACGGTTTTTTGTGGGTAGTCACCTTTATTTTAAAACAATATAAAAACATGTGTTATAATAAATACATACTAAGAAGGGGAAGGTAACAGTAACCCATCCGGTAAAAGATATTTCCAAAAGACGAATGGCAAATATTGAAAAACAGTCGGGATTGAAGTTTTAAATTTTAGTCCTGACCTGAAAATAAAGGAGGTTTCAAGTTTTGAAAGAAAGATATATATACCCTGCCATATTTACTATTGATGATGACGGTATTACCATTGATTTTCCGGATTTGCAGGGTTGTCTTCCCTGCGCTTTGAATATGGAGCAAGCGGTAAAAAATGCAAAAGAAGCAATGGCGCTACATCTTTGCGGCATGAAAGAAGATAATGACGAAATTCTCGAACCCAGCGCATTAGAAAGTTTACAATTGGAACCCAACCAACGGATCTTTGTAGTTGAAGCGTGGATGCCGTCATTTCGGGATAAAATTCGAAACAAGGCAGTTAATAAATTTGCGATGTTCTGAAACGTAGACTGGATAAGGGTTTGGAAGAGGGCGAAAAAATTTTCCCCCAAAAAAGTAGCAAAATGGGGTTTTAAATGAAAAAGAAAAGTCAGGGCTAAAAAATTCACCCCAGCCACCGAAATTTAATAAAAAAGGGAAACAAAAAAATGTACATCGCAAATAGCTCGTGAAATAAAAACCTTGAGTTATTGCGAAAA
>JASFQO010000011.1:0-13909 GCA_050115405.1 Bacillota bacterium | reverse complement strand
TTTTCCGTCACACAAAGCAGCATACAGCCGGTAAGTTCCGGAAAGTATTTTTCCAGGTTCAAACCGCCGATGATCCCTTTTCGCAGTAGCGCTTGATTCACCGCGGCGACCGGCTTGCCAAGACGTACCGCAAACTCCTTATAAAACGGCGCGCCAAACACCGCCTCACATCCGGCAATCCCGGTCAAGGTGTTATAGGCATAATAGGCTTTTTGCAAACATTGTCCGGCCACCTCCGGAAGTCCTTTTTTTCCGACTGCGTTTAAATAAACCGCGGCCGCTAAAGCGCATAACGCTTCATTGGAGCAAATATTGGAAGTGGCCTTATCCCGCCGAATATGCTGCTCGCGCGCTTGCAAGGTCAGGACAAACCCCCGGTTACCCTGTTTATCGGTGGTTTGACCGATGATCCGGCCGGGCATTTTACGGGTCAGTTTGGCGGTGGTTGCCAGATATCCCAAGTAGGGCCCGCCAAAAGTCAACGGCGTGCCCAAAGGTTGCCCTTCGCCAACCACAATATCCGCGCCCAAACGGCCCGGAGCTTCCAAAACTCCCAAAGAAAGCGGATCGGCGCAGACAATCAGATAGGCTCCCCGCGCATGGACAATTGCGGCAGCTTGGCGGATATCTTCGACCGCGCCGAAAAAATTGGGCGATTGGATGACGACCGCCGCCGTGTTTTGATTCGCTACCACCGCCAGACGTCCCGGCTCTGTCACTCCATCGTCAAAATCAACCGTCTGCAATTGATAATTCCGATCTTTAAGATACGTCTTTAACACGCTCCGGTAATGGGGATGGACCGTCCGGGCCACGACAATATCCGTCCTTCGCGCGACATTGCACGCCATCATGGCTGCTTCCGCCACTGCGACGCCGCCGTCATACAATGAGGCATTGGCGACTTCCATTCCGGTAATCAGGCAAATCAGCGACTGGTATTCCCATAGAGCCTGTAAATAACCCTGAGATATTTCCGCCTGGTATTGCGTATAAGCGGTATAAAACTCCGCACGCCGCAGCACTTCGTCAACAACGCTCGGTATGTAATGGTCATACGCTCCGGCGCCTAAAAAACAACAATATTCCTCGGTGTTGGCATTGGCCGCCGCCAATTTTTGCAAGCGCCGGCGGAGTTCCGGTTCGGTCAGGGCCTCCGGCAACCGCAACCCGCGTCTCAGCCGGAGCCGGACGGGGATATCCCGAAACAGATCGGCGGCCGTAGCCACGCCAATCGTCTCCAGCATCGCGCGCCGGGCTTCCGGAGTATGCGGCAAATAACTCCACCCCCTTTTCAATCGCCCTCCCCGGCAACCAATGCGCCATAGGCAGCGCTATCCAGCAGTTGGTCGATTTCGGAAGCGGCGGTCAATTGCAGGACGGCCAGCCACCCCCGGCCATAAGGGTCTTCATTGAGTAATTCCGGTTGATCGACAAGCGTCTCGTTGACCCGGGCGATAATGCCGGAAACCGGCGCATACACATCGGAAACCGCTTTGACCGACTCCACCACCATCAAGCTGACCCCGGCGCTTACCGCAAAGCCAACTTCGGGTAAATCCACAAAGACCACCTCACCGAGACGCGCCTGGGCGTAATCGGTGATCCCGACGGCAACGGCCGCGCCTTCCACCCTGACCCACTCATGTCCCTTGGTATACTTCAACTCTGCTTTGATTTCCATTTGCTTTAATCCTCCCTCTTTGATAAAATGGTTTGGCGACCACTTCGGCCGCGATCATTTTACCTCTGACCTCAAAGCCCAACTGTTGCCCGACAGCGGCATAATCAATCTCCACCAAAGCCAGCGCCAGGTTTTGGCCCAGTGTCGGCGCATAGGAACCGCTCGTTACCTTCCCAATCACTCGGCCATCCTCCGCCAACACCGGATATCCGGCGCGGGCCACGCCCCGTCCCAGCGCTTTCAGTCCGACAAGCTTGCGGCGCAATCCCTGACGTTTTTGCGCGACTAAAGCGGCCTGACCGTTAAAGGCTGATTTTTCCAATTTGACAAAGGCGGACAAACCTGCCTCCAGCGGCGAAATCGCGGCGCTTAATTCATGACCGTATAACGGCAGGCAGGCTTCAAAACGCAAGGTATCCCGGCACCCTAAGCCCGCCGGTACCAATCCCCGGGGTTTCCCGGTTTCCAGCAGCGCTTCCCATAAGATTGGGGCGTCTTCCGGACGGCAATAGATTTCGAAGCCGTCCTCTCCGGTATAACCGGTACGCGAAATTAACACTTTTTTCCCGGCGACCAGGCTCTGCTGGTAAAACCAATAATACCGCAAAGCGGCTAACGGCCGGTCGCTCAGTGGCGCCAATATGGTTTCCGCCAGCGGCCCCTGTAAAGCAAGTTGAGCGGTTGTTTCCGAAAGATTGAAAATAGCAACGTCCCACCCCGCGCTTTGTTCCCGGAGCCAGGCCCAATCTTTCTCAATATTGACCGCATTGATTACCAACAAGTATTCGGTGGCGCTCAACTTATAAATTAAAAGATCATCGACAACGCCGCCATCCGGATAGCACATCGGTGTATATTGCGCCTGACCCGCGGCCAGCCGGTCCGGATCATTGGTGACCAGCTTTTGGAGCATTGCCGGCGCGCCGCCTCCTTTGACCAACACTTCTCCCATGTGCGAGACATCGAACAAACCGCAGCCGGTCCTGACCGCCCGGTGTTCTTCCTTGATTCCGGTATATTGGACCGGAAGCGACCACCCGCCGAACCCGATCATTTTGCCGCCATACTTCCGATGCGTTTCATCAAACGGCGTCCGTTTTAACCCATCCATGATCATCCCCCCCTTCTATTCTTTCCGCGCCGGACGGATAATAAATATAAAAAAAGACAGAAACAAAGAATTAACCTTTGTCACTGTCTTACCTGAATTGCTTTTAGTTAAAAAAGCGGTCTCTTTATAAACGCCGGGGATCGTCCCCGGTGTCTTTCTTGTGAAAACGGCGGGCCGGCTTGATACTTCGCTTGTGATGGCGCCGTTTTGATTTGGGCCGTTTGGTTTCCCAACACATATCAACCCGGTCAGGATCTTTAACTGTATTTTTACTGTGGGAAAACGAGTTGTTACTGCCGAAGATGGTCCCAACTCCGGAATTTGACTTGCTCATACTTTTAAATTTCCGTAAATAATTATGCCCGATATTCAAAGAAGCGGCATTGGAGATGGAACCCACCTTAATCTTGCCGATTTTCAATTCAAAGGAAATATTACCCAAAGGTCGCCACCACACGCGCTGTCGTATCCCGGTTGGGGAGGTTTAATTATATAATACACTTAAGCGGTGATGAAAGTGCCACTCCAAGGCCGGCCCCCCCGAAATCAGTCTGGAAAAACGGCGCATACCCCGGCGACATTTTGGGCTTGCGCTGAATACAATATTAAAAAAAATTTTCTGAAGTAGGTTGATGCCTAAGATTTTATTTCTTCGGGGGTAGCCTAATGCCTGCAGTGATTACGATTGGCGCCTTAAATGTCAATACTCCCCAGCAAAACGCCGCGGTCTTTGTCGGCGATACGGTAATCACCGGTTGCGATGCCAATCAAAAGTACAATGCCGGTCAGGGCGGTTTTTTCGGTTGGCTGAACGCTTCACTGTCCTCTTTAAATATTAACAATGATAATTTCGAATTTGCCGACGGCAATATCAATGATCAGGACGCCAAACCATTCTGCGGAGTAAACTCATGAGCCAACCGTCACTGAGTCTCACGATTACCGGCGCCATTAGCGTAAACAGCATTCAAAGGAATTCCGGTATTTTTATCGGCGAACACAATACCGCCATCGGCTGGAGCGCTCACGGCAAAAGTAATACCGCTTTCGGCCCCATCGGGCAGGCCAACTTAATCTCCCAAAACTTTGCGCTGCTGATTGATCCGGATCTGATTGACACGCCTATTGACGACCGGGACCAACACCTTTGGTTTGAGGAGTCGTCCGACGCGACTTCCGCCAATACCAATATTCAAATCAATGCGGTTAATGTCAACGCCATGACCCAAAATGCCGGAATTTTTATGGGTAATACGCAAATCAACGGCATGGACGCTCATGAAAAAAATAATTACGGCGCGGGAGGTGTGTACGGCGCGAATAATCTATCCATCGGGAATGTCAATCAAAATGACGACTCCGATTTAATTGACGCGATCATCAATGACCAGGATAACAAAACCGCCTTCATCAATCGCAACTATCGCGGGCCGCATTAGGCGGTACTTTTTGACCATTTTTGTCATAAGTTATTCCATCAACTAATTTTCAGGGGAGGACTCCGGTGAAAATCGACTTAAAACAACTTGAAGTCACCAATATCAATAACGCTTCCGGTTTTTTTTACGGTCGCAATATCCATCATTCCTGGTCCGCCGTTTCCAAATCCAATCAAGGGCTGGGAAAGGTTTTTCAAAAATCGCGAATTACAGCGACTGTCAATTTGGTCAATGATAACGACCGGCGTGATTTCTTGGCTCAAAAGCGGCAACCCGACTCATGAGTAGCCGAAATGTATCCGCGGCGCAACCACGGAGGTTAGAGTAAAATGCAGAAAAAACCATCATTGCAGGTTGTCTTACGAAGTTTAAAAGTGGATGCGCTTAATAACTGTTCCGCAGTGTTTATCGGCCAAAATTCGACATTAAACTGGGATTCCATCTCCAAGGCGAACCACGGATTCGGTTCGGTCGATGGAAGTAAGGTCAAAAACAGTACCCATATCGTATCGGACCAAGATGTAATTGACTTCCCGGTTAGCGACCACTTCAAATACTAAGGAGTCCGGAATGAGACAGGAAAGTAAGCTATATTTTTCCCTCGATGAAGTCATCAGATTACTTAACGACCTTAAGCTGCGGATCGAAAAACTGGAGGCTCAGCAACGCTTCTTCAGCCAACAGCCGGTCATCGTCCACAATATGACCGTCTATCGGCTGGATGCGGAAAAACTGCAGTTTAACTTGGATGAAATCTCCGTCCAAGAATTGACCGGTACCTTAAACATCGGGATTAACCATCATAAATCAACTGACAATTCCGGTAAAAAAACCAAGGCCCCCGCTCCGGAAACCGGACCGCGCCGGATTCATCCCCAATAAATCTTTAGACCCGACGGAAAACTCGCCGGGGTCTTCCTGATTATTCCCCTTCTCCCGCAAGGTAAAAAAATTCAGGGTAATATTAGGGCTCTTCCGCTGGAAATTTGACGTCAATCATTTGCCAATATTTATTTTTTAAATTGGTGAGGCGGATAACTAAATAATCCGCTTCAAAACTGGCCTTAACCTCCGAAACGTCAATATTGAACGGCAAGCGGACGAGTCGGCTGAACATCCCGTCCCGATCGCCGATAACTTTACTTTTACCGGTGACATGCAATATATCATCCATGAAGGTCACTGTCAAATCTTCTTTACCGGCGATTCCGGGTAAAAAAATATGAAGTATCGCCTCATTGCCGCTCTCCCGTTTCAAATTGACGGGCGGCGCATCGTCCTGCGGTTTTGCTTCGGAGGCCGGACGTTTTCCCCAGACAAAATCGGGAATGCCCCAATTAGTCATATATTCTCCGAGTAACTTATGCATATCCTCGGATGAATAGGAATTTTGGGCAAATTCCATTGCTCTTCGTTGCAGTTCAATTAAATTACTGACCCACTCTTGCTTTATCATCCAATTTACCACCTAAGTAAAGATTCAAGATTCCGACAAACCTTCCTTACTATTATTGGGCGCCGATCGAAATCTCTCTTGATGCCGGAGGTATTAATTCTATGATATGCCGACGCGGATCAATTGGTTAGCCGATTCTCCGGTTCGATCTTTAGGAGTATCCAACCCACCTCCGCCCCACACTTAGTCATCTTTACAGCCCCTCCATCACCTTAAATAAAGCCGGGCCGTCATCATGATTGTTTCCGCCGCCTATTTCGCCGCCACGTGCTTGGTGACAATGACATCGCTCCCCAATCCCAGTACATTGGCGATTGCCACTTGCCCCGCCCGGACGGGCGCCCGCAAGCGGGCTTTTTTGATAACCGCCATCACCGCAAAAATTTTTTCTTTCGGAATGGGCTTGGAAAGTCTGACACTCACCAGCGGCAGCTCACCGCCTTCAAGTAAAATGGAGGAGGCGATGTTCCGCTGCGGATTGGTCAATTCCCGCTCCACATAGTCCCGCCCCCGCCGGCAGGCCGCGCCGCGCACCGCCACAACCCGGCCGTCCGTAACTTCCGCAGTCAGTTCGCAACCATTGGGACAAATGATACAAGTATATTCCTTTAACATTGCAGACGAACCTCCAAATTGTGACCGGCCCGCAACAGTTGATGGTTGATGGGGATCTGCACCATTTCCGCAGGGACCGCTTTTTTTAAGGTAACCGCGCCAACCGTCGTCGCTTCCTGCGCCACCTCAATCCGACAATCCCGGAAGGGCCGGCGCACCCGTAACGAAAGCCGGACATCCCGAGTTCCGCTTAGATACTGCGGAACAGTGTAGCCAATCTCCTGACCGACGGTCACCTTAAGGGGACAGGCCGGCAGGCTGCCGTCGCGTACATACCCGGCTACCGCGTCGGCCAGGTTTTCCGCCTCCAGCGAGACAAAGTCCACCAAATCATGGACATGTAAGACATTGCCGGCCGCAAACACACCCGGCGTCCCCGTCTGATAATGTTCATCGACGATAGCGCCCCTGGTGCGCGCATCCAGCTCGACTCCGGCGTCCAACGAGAGTTCATTTTCGGGAATCAGCCCCACCGAAAGGATCAAGGTGTCGCATGCATACTCTGTTTCAGTTCCCGGTATGGGTTGCAGCCGCTCATCCACTTTGGAAACAGTAACGCCCGTCAATCGGGAGCGACCGTGAATAGCGGTGACGGTATGGCTAAGATAAAGCGGAATATGATAGTCGTTCAGGCACTGTTCAATATTCCGCGGCAACCCGCTGGGATAGGGCAGAATTTCCAAAACGGCTTGAACCCTTGCCCCTTCCAATGTCAGACGGCGCGCCATAATCAGGCCGATGTCGCCCGAACCGAGGATGACGACATTTTGCCCCGCCATAGTGTTGTAAAGGTTAATATACGCTTGCGCCACACCCGCAGTGAACACGCCCGCCGGACGTTCGCCCGGAATGCCGAGGGCGCCGCGGGTGCGTTCCCGGCAGCCCATTGCCAGGACCACCGCCCGCGCCTCCCAAGTTACCAGGCCCTGGCGTGATACAGCCGTGACTTTCTTATCAGGCGTGACCGAAAGGACAGTAGTGTCGACGACATACGGAATGTTCAGCCGCTCCACCGCGTCGATGAACCGCTGCGCGTATTCCGGCCCGGAAAGCACCTCCTGAAAACGGGTCAGGCCGAAACCGTCGTGAATGCATTGACGGAGAATCCCGCCCAGCTTCTTTTCGCGTTCCACAATCAAAATATCCCGGACGCCTTTTTGATACAGGCGGACGGCAGCCGCCAGGCCCGCCGGCCCGCCGCCGATAATAACTACCTCTTTGGTAACACTATTCATTCCCGCACCTTCCCGCTAAACAGATTGGACCCGTTACGCGCATAGAGAACTTCAGTGACGTCCTTGCCCAGTTCTTCCTGGATAATCCGGGCGATGCGCATTTGGCAATAGCCACCCTGGCACCGGCCCATCATCGCGCGCGTCCGGTATTTGATGCCCGTCATGGTCTCAACTCCCAAGGGATTATGGACCGCCTGCAGAATTTCCGCTTTGGTGACCGTCTCGCAGAGGAAATGATCTTTTCTTCTCCGGCTTTAAGTTATGCAAATCTCTTAATAATTCCATAGCTTCCAATTCACCAGTTTGAGGTGATCAGCGCGCCATTTCCTTCTGCTGTCCCCCACTCGTTTCACCGCGCGGTGATCGGTACAATTTCATAAATTGAATATCCATAGCTATTATTGCGTTGGATTCCTTGTATTTTTAAATATCTTGCTGTTATCGGGCTGAAATTCAACTCGGCTTTCCGACTCGTGGTCGTATTGAGCGGAATGGCCCTGACCGTCGTCCAGGTGAGCCCGTCAACCGAGGTCTGTACCTCATAGGCGGAATCATAGCCGCATTCCCAGTCAATGGCCACTCCGGATATCCGGGTCTGCGTCCCCATGTCCAGCTTCAGCCATTCACTGTCATTCCAACTGCTGGCCCATCTGGTCTCCGAGTCTTGATCGATTGCCATGGCGGCAGTTTGGGAACTCGACTGATCGCTTGATGATTGCGCCGTAAAAGTTCCGGGTTGGCCGGTGCATTCAAAGGCGGAAACGTCATATTTGAAAGTCGTCAGTGAGTTGGCCTGCAGTACGGTGGTAAAACCTTTAGTCCCGTCAACAATTTTTACGGTCCGCTGCTCAGCGGAAGTGTTGCCCACAAAGAGGACCACGCTCTGATCCGCGGGATTTAAAAAAGCCGTTTTAAAAATTCCGCTGGTAGTATCCGACGGTTCCGGTAAATTTGCCGTGGTTTTAATGTTATAAAAACCGGGACGGATATTCCGGCTAAATTGCTTCAAGACGTAGTATGACGGATTATAAATGACTGCATTGGTAGCCGGGTCAACCATGACGGGGGCATGACATTGATTCGTGACATCATGGGTGGGCCCGCCATCGTTGCGTAAGACGATATTCCAGTCGATCCAGGTTTCCGTATATGCTTCAAAGTCATTGATCATGTCGTAAATATAGCGCGCGGCCGGTGTCCAATCATTGAGCCAAGGACCTTTTTCCTGACACCCTTCCGTCGCCAACAGATGAATTTGGGGAAAGCTTTGCCTTAAAGTATCCAAACTGGCAAAATCGGTTGACCACATTGGATCGCCAGCGATCTCATGCCAGATATCCCCCGCGTACCAGTGGAAAGCCGTCCCATAAATATATTGGGCGGCGTTCGCGTCGGACAACACTTCCGTGTTAAAATTGATAAAACCATCGCGATGCATGGGGTCGTTCCCTTTATCCCAATCCCAGATCAAGAGCTTGGTGTCAAGATTATTTTCAACCAAAGCGGGCCCAAGATAATTGCCAATAAAGTCGGCCATGGCCGCCGGAGTATAGGTCATTCCTTCCCAGGGTGGCGCATTCTGCGCTTCATTTTGCACTGAAAGCGACCAAACAGTTATACCCAGTTTCTGGTATCCCCGAAGATATTTGACAAGGTAATCCGCATAGGCCTGATAATATTCCGGCTTCAATTGCGCATTGTCAAAAATATAGTCACCGATTACCGGAAGCGCCGGACCGTTTCCCGAGCGGACGCCGCTCTTTTTCATCCAAGCCGGCGGAGCCCAGGGAGCGGCGAATATTTTGAGGCCGTGGTTATAGCCGAGCGCCCTTTGGATGGCGGGAATCAGATAACGGCGGTCCGGGTCAATGCTGAAATTATCCAGGGAAGGGTCGGCCGCCCCATCATCATAAGAATAGTCGCTTAAGGCAAAATCACAAGAGCCGACCGGAACGCGGACCACCGCATACTCGGAACCGGACTGAGAAAAATAGGCGGCAAAGATTTGTTCCTGGATCGCGGCAGGCATGGTACTGATATTATAAGCCGCCGCTTCGGTGATTGCTCCCCCAATTCCCAGCATCATCTGGCGTTGCTCTCCGGAAAACACATGAATATAATTGTCGCCCGGATTAATCCGGATATCGGTCATCACCGCGCCGGGCATTACCGCCGCCTTATTTCCGTCTTTTGAGGTCATTGTAATCAGGACGGAATTGGAGAGCGCGGTACTATTGTCGGCAGATACCGCCAAAATTTGCGCCAGAAAAAACACACTAAAAAGAAGACCGGTCAAAAAGCGTATTTTCTTTTTAAACAATACGGCCACCATTGATAATTCCTCCTTCATTCATTCCCATCTTCGACTTGTTTCTTAATTTGAAAGTCACCACCCTTCCATTGTTTAATACTACCATAATTTGGATCTAAAGGAAATATCAATAATTTTTGAATAAAAAAATATCGTCCCAGCCAAGGCCGAACGAAAATAATGATGATAGGTTAAATATGGATAAGATTACTTTCTCAACTTTAAAATTAATTTATTGCCGATATTGCGGTTCTTGTTGCTCCAGATATTTCTGTCTTGCTTTTAAAGTATTTAAAGCGTCATCAAAAGTTTGGGCCAGTTGCCCATACATTTGCCGGGCTTGTTGATCTTGAGTTTCCAAGGCAAAGGTTTTCATACTGGACGCCACGCTCTCCACACTGACGACCGCTTTTTGGAGCTGAGTCGCAACGGTCATTAGCGCACCTCCTTTCAATTGCTGAACATCGTTATGACATTTCCAACGCTACCGCATGGGCAATACAGGGGATGCTCTCTTTTTGCTGGTATGAAAGAGGCGAGAGCAAAGCGCCGGTAGCGATGACTAAAATTTTCTTTAATTCTCCACTGCGCATCCGTTTCAACAGATGTCCATAGGTGACGGTAGCTGCGCAACCACAACCGCTGCCACCGGCAAACACCGGCTGTTCCTTTTTATAAATCAACAGACCGCAATCGGTAAATTTGTCTTTGGGGACCGCCACCCCATGTTTCTCTAATAAATCGACGGCAATTTGATGCCCGACCCGTCCCAAATCCCCGGTCGCAATCAAGTCATAGTAAAAAAGGTCGCGCCTCAAGTCCCGTAAATGGGCCTCAATAGTATCCACCGCAGCCGGGGCCATGGCTCCCCCCATGTTAAACGGGTCGGAAAGCCCCATATCAATAACTCGTCCCATTGTTGCCGCCGCAATTCCGGGACCTTCGCCCTCGGGTCCGACTATCGCTGCGCCGGCTCCGGTAACTGTCCATTGGGCGGTAGGAGGTTTTTGGGCGCCATATTCGGTAGGGTAACGAAATTGTTTTTCCGTGGCGGCGTTATGGCTGGAAGTTGCGGTTAAGACGTTTTGGGCATTACCACTGTCAACGATTAAGGCTGCCAACGCCAACCCTTCCGCCGCGCTGGAACAGGCGCCATACAAGCCTAAGAAGGGAACTCCAAGCGTCCGGGCGGTAAAACTGCTGGTAATAATCTGATTCATCAGATCCCCGCCTAAAAAAAATTCCAGATCGTTTTTTTTCATTCCCGCTCGATCAATGGCAATCTCGCACGCCTGCTCCATTATTTTTTTTTCCGCTTTCTCAAAACTGGTCTCCCCTAACCAGATATCGCCATGCAGGATGTCAAAATCTTCAGCAATAGCGCCTTTGGCTTCGAATGGGCCGCCTACCGTACCGGTTGACCGGATATGCGGCCGGGATACGAACGACCAGGTTTGACCTCCCTGTTTCATGACATGCGCCCCAAAGCCATAATCGCCAATTTAAGCAAGGCAACTATAAAAGCGGAAAAAACTCCGAAAACAATGACCGAACCAGCCAGTTCAAACATTTTGGCGCTAACCCCAAGAACATATCCTTCGCTGCGGTGTTCAATAGCGCTGGAAACCATCGAATTGGCAAATCCGGTAACCGGTACGGCAGTCCCGGCTCCGGCCCATTGGGCAATATGATCGTAAATTCCCAAACCGGTTAACAAAATAGAGAGGATAATTAATACGGCTACGGTAGGGTTGCCGGCGGTGGTTTTGGTAAAATTAAAATAAGTAATAAAAATTTGTTGAATTCCTTGTCCCAGCATACAGATCAGCCCTCCGACTAAAAAGGCCCGCAGGAAGTTGCGCCAGACCCGCCGCTGGGGTTCCCGGGTCTGGGCGAAACTCTGATACTCTTGTTGCGCCTGAGTTAATTTCTTTTTTTGTTGATTTGACATGTAAATCCCTTCTATCGTAATAAATAAGGTTCCAGATTGCTTAAAAGACGGTTTATTTTTTCGCTATTATCAACATACATGGTCTTGGCGACGAGGTCGTGAGTCTCCAAAGCGAAATTTGCCAAATCAGCCCGGCATTTTTGCAAATTGGCATAAAGCAACTCTTTAACCTTGGGTTGGGGGAGCTGAACCGCATCATCAAACTGGTCGATGTACAGGTCGCCGTAAGAGTCAACTTGTCCCAGGAAAACATTGGTGAGAGAGAGCCCCAGCTTCTCCAGCTCCAGTTGCAGCCAATGCCGGTTTAATCCCATACCGGCCAGCGGTTCATCCAAAATATTTCCGTCCAGAATTACGGTTTGGGGTTCGGCCTGAGGGGCGACCTGGCGCCCCAAATCATGAGGGGTTACCGGTTTACGGTCCGCTTTCAACAGGACATTGATAGCGCCGGTAGTTTCCATAATGGCAAATTCCACATCACTTAAGTTAAACACATTTTTAGAGCGTAACTCTTGTAATAGTTCCTCTCCGGTTAACCTGACCTGAAAAAGGTGTTCCTCCATAATTCGGCCCTGTTTGATTAAAATGGTTTCCTTGCCGTTTAGAAGATCATGAAACCATTTGCTTTTAAGCGCCAGAAAATCAAAGGCAATCGGCAAGATAACCCAGACACCCAACGCCAGTAACCCGAAGGTCAGGTTGACGCCGATATTTACGGCTGTAAGGGCGACTATGATGGCAATGACCATATAGCTGACAAAATTAAAAGCACTCATCCGGGCCGGTTGGCGCTTACCCATCAGCCGGATGGCCAAAAAGGTCAATATGAACATGACAGCGGACCGTGCTAAAATTACGAGCCAACTTGGCATGATCTTCCTCCGCTACAGGCCTCGATATTGGGGTTCTTCAAATTCCAGGGTCTTTAAGCGCTCCTCAACCGCTGCGATAATCTCTCCGGTAATTTGATCGGCTTCGTTAAATACGCTTTGAGCCTCCGGTTTTTGACTTTGAATGGCATAAATTCTTAAAGTAGCTTGGGCATTCTTTAAGGTAGCCAAGGTTTGCTTTACCTGTGAGGCGACTGTCATTTGGTACATTCCTCTTTATGTTTGGGATTTGCGTTAATTTCCAATTATTATTTTTTTAATAAACCGTCCATTTTAAACTGGTTAAATATAGAAATATTGTTATTTATTTCTTGACAAAATTACTTTTAATAATTAATATGACATTGTTAAGGTGTTGTTATGATGCCGTCATTGTTGACGTTATGTCATGTCGAAGGGTAATTCCAATCTGAGGTGATAAAGGAGCAAAAAAGTTCTATCTGTTGATTGACCCATCAAAAGAAAAGTTTTTTTAAATCTGTTTCTAAAAAATATTATAGAAGATAGGAGGATTTATTTTATGCGCTATCGACGATTAGGAATGATTCTTTTACTATGCCTGGCGGTTGCAGCCGTTCCGGCGTTCGCCGCCAAGAATGTGGTAGTCATCGGAATGTTGGGTGATCCCGAAACCCTGAACCCGATCATATCGGAGAACAATACCGAAACCTGGGTTTTAAACTGTATCTTCTCCCGGTTGTTGCGGATGACCCCCAAATTACAGATGGAGCCGGAACTGGTGGCCAAAATGCCGGCCGTCAGTCCCGACGGTCTGGTCTATACTTTTCAATTGCGTAAAGGGGTTAAGTTTCACGACGGAGTGGAACTGACCAGCGCCGATGTGAGATTTTTGTATCAAATGAAAATCAGCTCTAAAAATGCCGTCCCTTCCACCGAGATGTGGGAGAAGATTAAAAAATTTAAAATAATTGATAAATATAATTTTCAGATTACCTTGAAGCAACCGAATGCCCCCTGGCTGGAAAATTGGTGTTATTCCGAATGCGACATTCCACCAAAGCATATTCTGGAGAAAGAGTTTAAAACCTGCGGTTCGCTTACCAAAGGCGGAGCCTTCTCCCGTAATCCGGTGGGCTCCGGTCCCTACCGCTTTGCGGAATGGAAATCCGACCAATATATCATGTTAAAACGGAACCCCAATTACTTTGGGAAGGATAAACCCCGCATCGCGACTTTAGTCTTTAAAGTCGTCCCCG
>JASFQO010000010.1:0-14017 GCA_050115405.1 Bacillota bacterium | reverse complement strand
ATGATTGCCATGGTAAACCGCTTTGGTCATATGAGTCACCCGGCAACGGTAATGTAATTACCCCAATCAACTGGACCGGCGACGGCCGGGATTTGATCTTGCTAAACGGCCATATTGAACTGGGTGGTCTAATTGACGGCTCCAATCGTCAAGTAGTGCGTTTCCCGGATGACGGCCATCCCACGCTGTGCGCCGAAGCGATCGATCTGACCGGTGACAGCCGTGATGAGATTGTACTTTGGGACGAAAAGATGATGTATATTTATACCCCGGATAATGAGCTGACGGGAGCAATCGACTGTCCGCGGAAGTATCCTCATTATAACGCCTCCAACTATCGAGGTGAATATTCATATCGCGACCGTCGAAAGTAAGATCCAAACGACGCTGTCATGTTTGGGATCACCGGACGATATGTTATCAACAGGGAGTGAGCATGGTGAAGATGGACTATATTTCGATTCCACAACCGGGAAGTGTTATGATCAAAGAGATGGAACTACCTGCGGTGAAACCGGGAGAGGCCTTATTGAAGTTGTGTTATGGCGGAATTTGCGGTTCAGATCTGGGCACCTATCGAGGCACTTTTTTATATACACAATATCCCAGGATCCCGGGGCATGAGTTCGCAGCCGAAATCGTCGCCATCGGCGCCAACGATTACGGCTTAAAAAAGGGAATGATTGTAACCGGCAATCCTTATTTTAATTGTAACCAGTGCTATTCGTGTCAAAGAGGGTATGTTAACTGTTGTACGTCCAATCAAACTCTGGGAGCACAACGGGATGGCGTTTTTAGGCAATATATTACACTACCGGTCGAGCGAATTTATGATGGACGGGGATTAGCACCGCAAATCCTGACGTTGATCGAACCGTTTTGCATTAGTTACCATGCGGTAAAACGCGCTCGGGTTCAAAGCGGAGATCATGTTTTAGTGGTCGGGGCCGGAACCATTGGCTGTCTGGCAGTCGCCGCGGCCAAATTGCAAGGTGCGCAAGTGTGCGTTACGGATGTCTTTGAGCGTAAATTGGACTACGCCGCCCAAATGGGTGCGGATGAAACCTTTGTCAACTGCAACACGGAAGATTTTAAACAAAAGGTCCAACAGATTACTGATGATAAAGGCTTTGATGTTTGCATCGAAGCAGTGGGGCTGCCCTCCACGTTTCAAAATAGCATTGATGCCGCGGCATATCGCGGTAGAGTGGTTGAAGTCGGTGTTGGCAAGCAAAATCTTGATTTTTTCTATTCGGTTATCCAGACGAAAGAGTTGGAAGTGATGGGTTCCCGCAATGCGCTTAAAGAAGATTTTATTGAGCTGATTGCGATGGTCAAAGCCGGGAAAGTTAATTTGGAGGCAATGATCATCGATGTGTATAATTATTGGGATGCCGGGGTGGCGTTTGAAACATTAAGTGTTAAAGGCGCAGACAAACTTAAGGTCTTGCTGAAATTTTAGTATTTTGGTCTTGTCAAGATTTCAGCCGCGTTCGATGTGACTGGTTGGCTAAAAAAATTGAATAGGAATAAGGGAGGAATTCTCGTGAACTCAGGAGACTACTTTACGGTTTTTAACATTACTAGTTTTGGGGCGGTTGCCGATGGGAAAACCCTTTGTACGGAGGCGTTTGCTGCGGCTATGGACGCCTGTGTCGCTGCCGGCGGAGGCACGATCTATATCCCGGCCGGTAAGTACTTAACCGGGCCAATTCATTTTCAAAGCAACGTCACCTTGAATCTGGACGCCGGGGCTCGATTGGTGTTTAGCCAAAATAGCGCCGACTTTCCCGTACTTTTTTCCCGTTGGGAAGGAGTTGAACGCGAAGTATACTCACCCTTGATTTATGGGATAAATTTAGAAAACGTGGCGGTTATCGGACGTGGCCTAATCGATGGTCAGGGAGCAATATGGTGGGAAAAACAACGCCAAAACACTTTGAAATATCCACGACCCCGGATGATTAGTTTTGAAAAATGCAAGAATGTTTTAATCGAAGGACTTACTTTAACCAACTCACCGGCTTGGACGATTAACCCGATTCAGTGTGAGAACGTGACGATCGATAAGGTTACGATCAAAAACCCGGCGGATGTTCCGACCACGGACGGCATTGATCCCGATTCTTGTCAAAACGTGCATATTAGCAATTGTCACTTGGATGTCGGGGATGATTGCATTGTTTTAAAATCCGGGACTGAAGCTTGCTCTAGTAAAATTCCGTGTGAAAATATTACGATTACCAATTGCACGATGTTGCACGGTCATGGCGGGGTTGTGATCGGCAGTGAAATGAGTGGCGATGTCCGTAATGTTGTGATTGGCAATTGCGTTTTTGAAGGTACGGACCGGGGAATTCGCATTAAGTCACGCCGGGGCCGGGGCGGAGTGGTTGAGGATATCCGGGTCAACAATAATATCATGAAAAACGTGATTACCCCATTTGCCATGAATGAATATTATCATTGCGGTCCGGGCGGTAAGGAAAAACGGGTTTGGGACAAAAACCCATACCCGGTTGATCAAACCACCCCAATTATCCGTCGGATTCATTTTAGCAACATTACTGCGCGGGAAGTCACTGCTTCGGCCGGATTTTTATATGGGCTGCCGGAATTGCCAATTACCAATGTAAGTTTTGATAATATTGCGATTCAATTGGCCGCCGACGCAGTTGCCGGTCTGCCGGATATGATGTGTCATTTAAACCCGGTCCGACAGCAAGGCTTTTTTTGCTGTAACGTCAGCAATATTTTCTTTAATAATGTTACGATAGACGGCGCTATCGGCCCTGCTTTTCAAATTGAAAATGCCGGTAATATTGAATTATCACGCTGCTTCGCGACCAAAATTCAGGCGGAAGAGTTTGGAATAGTAAATAAGATAAAACCGCCAGGATGAGGCGGTTTAGTTTGGTGATAAAGGCAAGCTTCATATCCAAGGCTTTTATGGGTCAAACTAATTATTTTTTGGTCTTAATATCAAACCAGACGGCAATCAAAAGAATAAAACCCTTGATAATAAACTGCCAGAAAGCTTCGGTATTCATCATGCTCATTCCGTTATCGAGGCTGGCCATGACCAGCGCGCCCAGGATGGCCCCGGGAATGGTCCCGACGCCTCCGGTGAAGCTGGTGCCGCCAATGACGCAGGAGGCGATGGCATCCATCTCCGCGCCCTGGCCGGCGGTGATGGTCGCCGCGCTTAAGCGGGCGGTCGTTAAAACACCGGCGACGGAGGCTAACAGTCCGGCAACCACAAAGATAATTAAGGTTTGCCGCCGGACATTGATCCCGGAAAGACGGGCGGCGTCGATATTGCCGCCCATGGCGTAAACCTGACGGCCAAATTTGGTTTTGGTGGTGATCAAGGTGAGGATGAGGGTCAACACCAACATGATAATGACCGGATAGGGGATCCCTTCGTATTGATAAAGAATCAAGGCGCTGGCAATAATGACGCAGCTATAGAAGGCGGTTTGCAAGATTTCCAGGAATAATGATTTGACTTTAAACCCGTATTTAATCTTATTGTTGCGGGCCCGAAACCGGAAATAGATTAAGGCGATGATCGCAATGGCGGTTAACGCCGTACCGGAAATAGGCTCTAAATAACCGCTGGAAATCGCGGTGAAACCAGGCGACATCGGCGCTACGGTTTGGCCTTTTTGAATTCCCAGCAGGATGCCGCGATAGGCCATATATCCGCTCAAAGTAACGATAAAAGCCGGGACTTTTTGATACGCGACCCAGTAACCGTGCCAGGCGCCGATGATTCCGCCTAAGGTTAGCGCGGCCAGGATGGCCCAGGGGGCGGGAATGTGGCGCCAAACGTGCATAATGGCGGCGATTCCCCCGGTTAAACCTAAAATGGAGCCGACCGACAAATCAATGTGGTTGGCGACGATAATCATTACCATGCCGATGGCCAGCACGCCGGTGATCGACATTTGCCGGGAAAGGTTGGAAAGATTACGCGGCGTCAGAAAACGGCCGCCGGTTAAGAAGGTGAAAATAACCCAAATCCCGATCAATGCGAGGATCATGGTATAGGCGCGGATGTCGAATTTGGAATTTAACCGGGTCCACAGCCCCGGCTCATTTTGGAGTGTTGGCGGTTGCGCTACATTCATTTCAATTACCTCCTGTCGCGGCTGCCATAATTTTTTCCGGGTTAGCCTCATTTGTTAAAAACTCGCCGTTGATCCGACCTTCGCGCATGACGAGGATCCGGTCGCTCATCCCCAGAACTTCCGGAAGTTCGGAGGAGATCATGATAATGGCAACCCCTTTTGCTTTTAATTGGTTGATAATGTTATAGATTTCAAATTTGGCGCCAACGTCAATCCCGCGGGTCGGCTCGTCCAGGATTAATACTTTGGGCCTGGTGAGTAAACATTTGCCTAAAACTACTTTCTGTTGGTTGCCGCCGCTTAAGTTATTAATTTTAGTGGTGAGGGAAGGAGTTTTGATTTGCAAGACTTGCACTGATTCCTTACTTTGTTTGATTTCTTCGTTAAAATTGATGCAACCATAACGGCAAAAAGCATCCAACGAAGCCAAAGTTAAGTTGGTTTGAACATCTTGACCCAAGACCAGGCCGTAACGTTTCCGATCTTCGCTAACCAGGGCCAAACCATTATGGTAAGCGTCAAACGGCGTTTTAATCGCAACCGGTCGGCCGTCGATCCTTACTTCGCCATCATGCGGGCCCAGATAACCGCCGAAAATACTACTAATCAGTTCCGTCCGGCCGGCGCCCATCAGACCGGCGATTCCTAAAACCTCACCACTTCGCGCCTGCAAACTGGCATTGAAAACCAATTGGCGATGGGGAAAATCCGGTTCAAAAACATTGTAATTATTAACCTCCATGACAGTATCACCGCAAACACACTTAATTTGCGGAAAGCGGTCGGTAATTTCCCGGCCGACCATCATGGTGATGAGATCAGCTTCGGAAGTAGCAGCAATTGATGTGGTTGCTATGGTTTCGCCATCACGTAATACCGTGACCCGGTCTGCAATTTCGAGCAATTCGTTAAGTTTATGTGAAATGTAGATGCAGGTTACGCCATTAGCGCGCAAACGGCGGAGAATTCCCATTAAATTTGCGACTTCATGCTCGGTTAAGGCGGCGCTCGGTTCATCTAAAATTAAGATTTGCGCCTTCCGGGAAAGCGCTTTGGCGATTTCGACCAGTTGTTGGTGGCCGACACCCAGATTCATGACTTTGGTTTCCGGGCTTAAGGCCAGTCCGACTTCCTTAAGCCAGTGACGGGTTTCGTAATATAGTTTGGGCCAATTAATGATTCCCAAGCGGTGTGGTTCATTGCCCAGAAAAATATTTTCGCCGATATTTAAGTTTTTAATCACCGAGAGTTCCTGATTGATAATTGCGATACTGGCATTTTCCGAGTCTTTAATGCTGTGAAATTGTTGGATCCGGCCGTTGATGATAATGTCCCCGCTATATGTGCCATACGGGTAAATACCGCTTAGAATTTTCATCAGCGTTGACTTGCCGGCGCCGTTTTCGCCGCACAGGGCATGGATCTCGCCCCGTTCGACTTGGAAACTGACATTTTTGAGGGCCAGTACTCCCGGGAACTCTTTGGTGATGTTTTGCATTTCCAAAATGTATTCCGTCACAGGGACCCTCCTTTCTTAATTCAGGTTGGGATGAATATAATTAAAGGGGGAAGAAGATCCCCCTTTTGGATATGGTCATTTTTGCGCCGGCCATTTGTCTTTCGGAACATTCCGATAAACTTCATCCAAGGGATGAAACCCGTCTTTGATTACGACTTTATAAAGATTTTTTTGGTCAACGGGAATCGGTTTGAGCGCTAAGAAGGGGACGTCAATCTTGCCGTTATTTACGGTTTTGCTCGTCTTGACCTTTTTCTTTTTGGCTAGTTTGATGGCGGCGGAAGCAGCGGCTTTGGCAATCGTTTTGATCGGTTTGTAGACAGTCATTGCCTGGGTGCCTTCGGCAATCCGCTGGCAGGCGGCCAGGTCGGCGTCTTGTCCGGACACCGGCACTTTACCGGCTAATTTTTGTTCTTTTAAAGCTTGAATCACTCCTCCGGCGGTACCGTCATTGGCGGCGACCACGGCGTCGACTTTATTGTTGAGTTTGGTCAAAGCGTTTTCCATGTTGGTCTGGGCGAGTTCCGGCTTCCAGTCATTGGTGAACTGATCATAGGCCAACTTAATTTTTCCGGATTTGAGCAACGGCCGCAGCGCTTTCATTGATCCGGTCTTTAACAAGTAAGCGTTGTTGTCGGTGGGCGCGCCGCCGATATAGACGTAGGTTCCGGCCGGTTTCAGCTTGGTGATGTAAGAGGCTTGGAGATAACCGACTTTTTCGTTGTCAAAGGAGATGTAGAGATCCAAGTTGCAGTTTTTAATTAGACGGTCATAAGCGATCACCGGCACTTTGGATTTTTGAGCCGAATTGACAATCGTGGCGCAGGCTTCGGCATTATGCGGAATCACCACTAAGACGTCGACGCCTTGGGAGAGCAAGTTTTCGGATTGGGATACCTGCAACGCGTCATCGCCATTGGCGGCTTGGACTAAAACTGTGGCGCCGCCCTTCTTGGCTTCGGCGATGAAAATATCGCGGTCTTTTTGCCAGCGTTCTTCTTTCAGGGTGTCCATGGATAGCCCAATGCGAATTTTTTTCGGAGCGGCGAAACTGATGCCGGAGACCGTAAGCGCTACTAACAATCCAATTCCCAGTAATTTTTTCATGATCAATCCTCCTCTTATTATAAATGGATAAATCCGATATCCCGGACGGCGTCTCGGGAACATCGGATTATTATAGCAAAACTGGAAGAAAATGTCTCTGGAATTAATTGTCCAAGTCCTTAACAAAATTGCAATTTTAACAACTGTGGGCCGGTTACCTAAGAAACGGTTGACTTTTTTGCAGTTGAAATTGTGCTGGTAGAGATTCGGATAGATTGCCACTCGGACAAGACCGCAATTACCGCGTCGGCGAGGCCATCTTTGGCGATGATATAGTTATTTAATCTCCGGCTGTGTCATCGGCATCCCTCCTTTCTGCGGGAGGAAGGTCTCACGGTATGCGGTGGGGGAGAGCTGAAAATACTTCCGAAACAGTCGGCTGAAATAATTGGGGTCGTTATAGCCGACCTCAAAGGAGCATTCTTTGACCGGAAGCCCTTGCGCTAAGAGCGTCAGGCTTTTTTCCATCCGAAGCCGGGTGAGGTATTCGCTAAAGCCGACTCCCATCTCTTTCCGAAAGAGACGGCTTAAGTAAAACGGGCTGATGGCTATGGCGCGCGCGACTTTTTCCAGGGTCAACTCCTGATGATAGAGTTGGTCAATTAAGGCTTTGGCCTTGATAATCAGCATTTTGACCCGGTGTTCCCGTTTGGTGTGGATGGCCCGGGTCAAATCGGTCACGGTTTTAGTCACTAACGTCAGACGGTCGGCAAGACAAAGCCGATTATCCAGTATGATCAGGAGATGTTCGCTGGTGGGACAGTGAGTCTGCTCTTTGGCAAGTTCCCGGCAGTACCGATGGGCAGTTAGCAGTAGTTCAACCAAGTGAACTGCAAGTAGCTGCTGTTGACAACCGGTGCAGTCGCCATAAGTTACGGCTAGTTTTTGAAAGGACGTTGCCACGCGGTAAAGTTGCCCGAAACGGACTGCTTCCGTGATTTCGTGTAAGGCTTTTTCCAAATTGTATTCCCAGGCGGGATTAATGGTCTGACCATCGGATTTGTTATAGCAGGACAGTCCTTCGCCGGTCTGTTGTTGTAAAGCCTGGAGGGCTTCCTGATAGGACAGGCCGAAATTGGCCGGGGAGTGATGGACGGCGCTTACTCCGATGCGGATAGCGGTCAGGTGCTGCTTTATAGTCAAATATTTCCACACCCGTTGAATGATGTGCTGTTGTAGCTGGGAATAATCCGTGCCGTCGGCCTCTTCCCCGTCCAGTGGGACAAACACCATTAACAGCCGGTGGTCGGGAGGGTCGATCAGGCAGTGAAAGCGGTCCCGGAACCAGTCGCCGATGACGTCTAATTTTTCCGGAGCCGGCCCGCAACTGGCACCGACTCCGGGCAACGGGATGAGCCGTTCGGAAAGGGAAACAGCCATAAAGAAACCGGCCTTGATCTTCAGCTTGAGCAGCGCTTGATATTCCTCGCAGAGTTGAGGCTGTTTTCCGGTCCGGAGTGTCCGGATTAGTTCCCGTTCAATCAGGGGACGCAGTTTTTGATAATTTTCCCATCGGTCGAGTTCGGCTTGGCGGACCTGACGTTGCTCTTCCAGGCGTCGGGAGACTTTGGCAATAATTTCCAACAGCCGGGTTTTGTTGATGGGTTTCAACAGATAATCGAAGACGTTTAACCGGATCGCTTCCTGAGCGTAAATGAAATTATCATAAGCTGAAATGATGATTGCAACTACATTCGGCAGGAGGCGGCGAATTTCCGCCAAGGTTTCCAGCCCGTTAACTCCGGGCAGTTTGATATCCATAATGACCAAATGCGGATGGAAAGATTCAGTTTTTTCCAAAGCTTCACGCCCGTTGCAGGCAGTCTCCAATTGCAGCGTGGGGTCGCCGGCCAGAATTTTGGCGATTGCTCCCAACATAATCGGTTCGTCATCAACCGCTAGTATCTTCATGTGAATTCTCCTTTTGGACCGGGTGCGGGGGAAGGTCCAAAGTAATGGTAGCGCCTTGATTGATAATATTGGAAATGCTTAAATGCGCAGTGGCGCCGAAAAAGAGGCGGAGGCGCTCCTTGACATTGGAAAGGCCGATCCCGGTAGTATGTCCGACGGTTCTCGTTTCATTTAATTTCCATAATATTTGTTTACATTACTTATTTTACCAAAAAAGGAGAATCCCTTTTGAATATTTATTTAATCTTTGCACCGCCGGTTCGGCCGCCTGGACCAATTATACGGTCGCCAATATTTTTGATATTGAGAACTTTTGTTCGAAAAATACTGGTATAATGCTCCGCCTTTTGATAAAATTGAGATAGCATATTTTAGGAATTGCTGAGGTGTTATAATGCTGTCTCCCGCTTTAGCCACTTTTAATCCGGCGGTGGCCGGGTGGTTTCGCGCTAATTACCCCGGGCCGACGCCGCCGCAGGAACAGGGGTGGCCGCTCATTGCCGCCGGGCAAAACGTGCTGCTCTTGGCCCCGACCGGTTCCGGCAAGACTTTGGCGGCGTTTTTAAAATGCCTGGACTGGCTGTATCAGGAAGCGGCGGCGGGGCGGTTGCTTGCCGATGGGGTGAAGGTGTTGTATATCTCGCCCTTGAAAGCCTTAAATAATGATATCGCCCGCAATTTGGAACAGCCCTTGCGGGGGATTGCCGCCTATGCGGAAAAGCAGGGTTGGGAATTGCCTAATCTCAATATGGCGGTCCGCACCGGCGACACTCCGGCCGGCGAACGCCAACGGATGTTGCGCCGGCCGCCCCATATCCTGATTACCACTCCGGAGTCGTTTTTCTTGATGCTTTCTTCACAAGCCCGCCGGATCTTAACTACCGTGCGTTTTGTGATTGTCGATGAAATTCATACGCTGTTTCCGTCCAAGCGCGGCGCCCATTTGGCGCTCTCTTTGGAACGTTTGGAACATCTAATCGGAGCGCAACATCAGTTGCAGCGCATTGGACTTTCGGCAACTATGAGGCCGTTGGAGGCAGTGGCCGCCTATTTGGGCGGTTACCGTTGGGAGAAGGCTACCGGCGCCTTTTCTCCCCGTCAGGTGGCAATTGTCGACGCCGGACAGCGTAAGGCGCTGGACTTGAAAATTTTATTGCCGTTACCCGATCTGCGGGAGTTGCCGGAGCGGACTATCTGGCCTGCGGTCTATCAACAATTGCTGGAACTGATTAAGGGACACCGGACAACCTTGGTGTTCGTCAATAACCGCCGCCTGGCGGAACGGATCACGGTTAACCTAAATCAACTGGCCGGCAGGGAAATTGCCCGGACGCACCATGGCAGCGTCTCCAAAGAGCGGCGCCGCGAGGCGGAAACGCTGTTGAAAGAGGGGGAAATCCCCTGTATTGTGGCGACCGCCTCTCTGGAGCTGGGCATTGATATCGGCCATATTGATCTGGTAGTCCAGATTGAGACCCCGAAGGAAGTGGCGCGCGGCCTACAACGCGTCGGTCGGGCCGGTCATGTGGTCGGCTTGCCCAGTAAAGGGCGGATTATTCCCAAAACCCGGAGCGACCTGCTCGAATGCGCCGCGTTGCTTCGCGAGATGCGCGCCGGCCGGGTGGAAGCGACCAAGGCGATTACCAACAGTTTGGATATTTTGGCGCAACAATTGGTGGCGTTTACCGCCACGGGAGCATGCCCGGTGGAGGAAGCCTGGCGTTTAGTCCGCTCCGCCTATAATTATCATTCCCTCGCGCGGCGCGACTTTGAAAATGTCCTGAAGATGCTGGCGGGAAAGTTTGAGACCGAAGCCTTTATCGACCTCCGTCCCCGGCTTTACTGGGATCAACAAAGCGGGGAGCTGAAGCCGGATCCTTATGGAAAACGGTTGGTTTACTCTTCCGGCGGGACCATTCCCGACCGGGGCTATTATGGCGTCTATCTGGGAGACGGCGGGGTCCGTCTGGGAGAGCTGGATGAGGAGTTTGTCTATGAGCGGCGGCTGGGCGAACGGTTTGTCCTGGGGACTTCCGTCTGGAAAATTGACGAGATTCGTCAGGACCGGCTGATTGTCAGTCCCGCCCGGAAAAGTGGCGAAGTAATCGTGCCTTTTTGGAAAGCGGAACAACCGGGGCGGCCGTTTGAGTTGGGACAAAGGATTGGGGGATTTCTGGCCGAACTGGAGAAGCGGCTGGGCGACCCGGAGGCGCTGCGGCAATGGCTGCAGGAGCAGTGTGATTTGGATGCGGCGCCTGCGAAGAATCTCATTGATTATCTCCGCTCCCAAAAAAACGCGCTCGGCTACTTACCGACCGACCGCCGTCTGGTGGTGGAGGAATTTCCGGATGAGGCCGGCGAGTGGCGGGTGGTGGTCCATTCCTTCTTTGGCGAACGGGTCCATTTGACGCTGGGGTTGTTAATCAAAGAGCAGTGGGAGCGGGAATACCGGCTCAAGGTGGAAATGGTTTCCGGAGACAACGGGATTATGTTTCATTTGCCCGGGCCGGGCGCACCGCCGCTGATCAATTGGGACGGCTTGCCTTTGGAGTCGCTGGGGGAACGGGTGGCTGCGTTGGTAGCCCAGACGCCGTTATTCGGGATTTCGTTCCGTCAGGCGGCACAAATTTCCCTGGTGATGCCGCGCAGCGGTTACGGCCGGAAACGGACCCCGTTCTGGCTATCGCGGCTTAAAGCCGGGAATCTACTGCATACGGTAGCCCGGTATGCCGATTTTCCGCTGGTGCTTGAGACTTATCGGGCGATCTTACAGGATCATCTGGAACTGGCTGCTTTGGGGCAACTATTGCTCGCGATGCGCCGCGGCGAAATCACGGTCCATCGCTTGCAACATCGGACGCCTTCACCGTTTGCCTGGAGTCACCTGTTTAATTTTACCGGCAATTTTATGTATGATGGCGAGACTCCGCCAAGCGAAACCCGCCGCCAACTGTTCGGAGTGGGTCCCGAGGCGTTACGGACGCTCATTGGGGAAAAAGTTTGGCGGCAGACGCTCGATCCGGCAATTGTGGCGCAAGTAGTCCGGAAAGCCCGGGGCGAAGATTTGCTTTTGGGGACGGCGCCTCCGGAGGCGATCCATTTCTGGCTGGAACGTTTGGGGGATGTGACCGCGGCGGAGATTGCCGCCTGGTTCCCGGAGGCGGTAAAACGGCTGCAGTTGCAAACCGCCTTGCAATTGTTGAACGTTCAGGGCAAGGTGCGGCGATTCAGCCGGACGGAGAAAGCGGAACTATGGGCGGCGCAGGCGGGAGCAGCCTTGGAGGCCTGGTTTGACCGGCAAGTGCCGCTCACTCCGGAAATCATACGGCAGTTGGTCGGCAGGTATGTCCGGACGCGCGGTTTTTTTTCAGCCGGGGAGATTGCGGCCCGTTATCAAATTGCTCCCGCAACGGTTGCCGCGGAACTGGAGCGGTTGGCCGCGGCGGGGGTGGTGATTGCCGGAGTGTTTGACGATGCTGGCTCCGCTAAGGAATGGTGCGAAGTTAATCTCTTGGATGAAATGCAACGCCGCAGTTTGGCGCGGGCGCGCCGGGAAACGGCGACGGTCGGGCCGCTGGAATATGCGTTTTTTTTAGCCGGTTGGCAGGGATTGTCGCAAAAGCGGGCCGGGCCGGATGGTCTGATGGAGATTTTGCGGCAGTTAAGCGCAGTGTGGTTGCCGGCGGCGCTCTGGGAACAGACCGTGCTGCCGGGGCGGTTGTCCGACTATCGCCACAGTACTTTGGACCGATTGATTGCCAGCGGTCAGGTAGTCTGGCGCGCTCGGGGCAGTTCCCGCCAGGTCCGGGTCTGTTTTACCCCGCTGGAGGCGGTGCGGCCAACCGGCTTTCCGGACTTGCCGGGACAGACCGGAGCGCCTGAAGCGGCGGCGTCCCCGGTGGAGTTTAGTAAGGATGCGGCGGTCATTCGCGAGTTATTAGCCCGGCGGGGCGCACTTTCCCTGCCGCAAATCTTAATCGAGACCGGAATGGCTACGGTAACCGCCTGGCAGGCCCTGGAGGAATTAATCCTCAATGAAGCTATGACTAACGACTCTTTTGAGCCGCTGCGCTATTTATTGCAGACCGGATGGGAAGACCGAGTCGGAGTCCGCGGGATACTTAAGGCATCAGTGATGGCGCGGTGGGGCCGGTGGGCGCTCTTGGCGCCCCGGGTAATGACCGCTGCGGACCGGGCTTTTTGCTTATTAAAACGATATGGCGTGATCTGCCGGGAGATGGCGCTGGCGGACGGCTACGCCTGGCAGGAAATTTATCCGGTTTTGGATTTATGGGAAAATTTGGGTTTGGCGCGGCGGGGCTATTTTGTGGCCGGTTTGAGCGGAATCCAATATGCCTTGCCCGAAGCGCCCGTCCGGTTGACTGCGACCAATGGCGGCGCGCCGGCAGAGACTTCCGGGTACTGGGTGGTCGGCAGTTCCGACCCGGCTAATCCAATCAGGCTCTTCAATCGGTGGCCGGTGGAAGACGCCGGTTGGAAACCGGGGGGCGATTATCTGGTTTGGGCGGGCGGCTCTCCGGTATTGGCCCTCAGCGGCAATAAAAAAATGCGCTTAAAAACCCGTCCGGACTTGGGGGATGCCGAGTTTGAGCCGGCGATGGCCGCTTTTTTACAAACCTTTCATCCGGTGTCAGAGGACGAGAGAATGAGCATTACCGAATGGAACGGGATCAATATTAACGCCGCGCCGGTCCGGGACGTCTTGGAAAAGCTGGGGTTTGAAAGGGGTTATCAGGAACTGACCTTGTGGCCGTCGCGACGGTAAAGCGGGACAATGTGAAAAAAATACGAAGGGAAACGCCTGCATTTAAAGGCGGATTGGGGATTTTTTTAAAATTTCGGCTCCTGATTTCTAAAATACTTTGGTTACGGCTGTAAGTCACGCTGTGGCGTATATTCCCGTAGCATTTCGAGCATAGTATCAATAATTATTATGCAAATTATGCAAGTGTTAAAGGAGGCGGGGAATATGGCTCAAGCAGAAGGTCAAAGAATGGGCTCCAGTTTGCAAAAGGCGCTTGCCGCAGCCCGGCAATCAAAGCAAAGTTATGAACAGTTGGCTCAGGAAACTTCGGTATCGGCTACCAAACAAATTTTTCATGATATGGCCAGTGATATGCAAAGGCATATTGACCAATTGGATTACCGAATGCAAACAGTGGCCCAGGCGGAACAGTTTGACCGGTCAAATTGAGGAAAGGCAAGAGGCAAGACACGGGGACGGTTCTTGTGTCCTGCTTAAGACAGAAGAAGAACCGTCCCCGTGTCTTTCTGAGAGCGTTTTTAATAATTAAAGAAGACATGTCCCCCAATCACCGCAGTCGTT
>JASFQO010000009.1:0-14496 GCA_050115405.1 Bacillota bacterium | reverse complement strand
AAACGTGATAATTATCTATTTTAGGAAAAGCTTTAAACAACCGGCAATCCCGGTTGTTTTTTTAATCATAAAAATGAGTAATTATTTTTAGGAAGCTAAATTTGTGGAATAGATACAGGAGTCGGAATAAAGACCCGAGATACAGGCTGCGAAGGATTTGGAAACACTCTTCGAGAATTCTGTCTTCTGACTTCTGAATTCCATAGACCTGAGTAATTACGAAAATTATTAATTTAAAATATTATTTCAGCAGGAAGAAAGTTGTAAGACGCCGAAATGTGATGTATAACTTTATGTTTGACGTAGGAAATAGATGAGATGAGCGGTAAACGTTTTGGATTAACCGGTCCAAATCGCAAAACAGACGAGCAGTTAGGGTGAAAATACGCCAGTAGTTACACTCGCAGTCTTGTGCCCGGCGCAGCCAGGGCATGGACGTTAGGGTGAAAATTGCCGTCAGGTAATTTACACTCCACGGGTTGTGTTTGCGAATGCAGTGCAAACACGGAAGTTAGGGTAATCTTTATTGACTTAAAGGAAACGCTTTTTGATGGCTATTCGAGTACTGATTGTCGATGATTCGGCTTTTATGCGGCAAATTTTTTTTCGTCTGTTAAGTAATGATCCGGAATTGTTGGTAGTAGCGACCGCCCGGGATGGTGTTGATGCCTTAATTAAGATTGAGCAGTACAAGCCGGATGTGGTTACTTTGGATGTGGCCATGCCGAATATGGACGGGTTGGAATGTTTGGCGCAAATCATGCGGAAACACCCGTTGCCGGTAATCATGGTGAGTTCTTTAACCACCGATGGGGCGGAACCGACGCTGCATTCCCTGGAATTGGGGGCGGTGGATTATGTTGCTAAAACTTCGACTACTCAGATTGAAGAACTGGAAGGTATTCAACAGGAATTAAAACAAAAGATTAAGGCGGCCGCAGGAGTTAATCTTTCCAAATTAGGACGGCTAACGGTCCCGGCAAGGAGAGTTCAACCGGCCGGACCGGCGGAGCGACCGATTTTCACGGCGGGTTCGTCGGCAATGTTCAATTTGGATTTATTGGCAATCGGCTCTTCAACGGGCGGGCCGAAAGCTTTATATCATTTATTGCCGCTTTTTCCGGCGAATTTTCCGTTGGGGATCATCATTGCGCAACATATGCCCAAAGACTTTACCGGTGTTTTTGCAAAACGGTTAAATGGCTTGTGTCGGGTGGAAGTAGCCGAAGCTCGGCAAGGAAACCGGATTGAACCGGGAAAAGTCTTAATTGCGCCTTCCGGATACCAGACGAGAGTAGTGCGGCGGGAGGACGCTTTGACGCTGGAGGTTTTTGAGCGGCCGGGAATGCTTTATAAACCGTCGGTTGACTGTTTGTTTCAGTCAATTGCCGATTGTTGCCGGGAAAAAGTCATCGGTGTTTTAATGACCGGGATGGGTTCCGACGGGGCCGCCGCCATGAAAAAGCTGCGCGATTTAGGGGCGCGGACCATTGCCGAAGCCGAATCGAGTTGCGTGGTGTTCGGTATGCCGCGGGTTGCGATTGAGCTGGGCGGCGCGGAGTATATTGAAAGTTTGCCCGATATCTTCAAACGGGTTTGCTTGATTTTGGAGGAGAGTCGTCAAGAAGCTCAATAGAAAAGGCCTTATCAGGATATTTAGTAAATAAGAAGGATTTTATTGGTAAATCACGAATATGGTGTGGAAAGGAGGCGCTTTAATTTGTTGGTGACGACCCAACGAAGTTTCGCCTTACGTTGTCCGTTATGCGGTAGATTGGAATTTCAGCAACTATCATTATTTGCGTTTACGGGTAGCTCTTCGGTTAATCTTAATTGTCAATGCGGTTTTGCCAAGTTGACGCTTACTACCAAAAATTATAAAGAATTTTTGTTGTATATTCCTTGTATGTTCTGCAATGCCACTCACATGCTGAAATACAGCTTTCATGAGCTTTGGGAAACGCCGGTAAGGATGATTCGGTGCCCGGAAACCGGACAGGAGTTAGGTTATATGGGTGAGCATGAGGCGCTGGGTCGGGTAATCAGGCGGAAACAGAATGATGTCGACAGTATTATTAATGATTTCGGTTTTGACGATTATTTTACCAATCCGCCAGTGATGTTCGAAATCTTAAATCATTTGCACCAAATCGCCGCAGCCGACCGGTTATTTTGCGCTTGCGGCAATAATAATATTGAGATTGACGTCTTTCCGGAAAAGTTGGAACTTAAGTGTCCCAAGTGCCAAAGTTTACATATAATTTATGCGGAGACGCTTGAAGATTTATGGGTGGTCAAAAAAGTACAAACCATCGTCATGACCGAGAAGGGTTTTACTAGTTTTGAATCCGACAAGGTACACCCCAATCAGAATTCTTAAGCCTTTGAGGCGTTTCTCTCCAGCAGTTCCTCTGGTTAAATGCTTCTCTCCAATAAAGGTATATCACATTTTTTGGTGGTTAATAATTTGGATGAGTTCTTCCCGATAGTAAGTATATTTTATTTTAACAAGTAAAGAAGTGGTTTTTTCCAAGGGATTTTTTACCGGCCTCATTCGGGAAGAGATTATAACCGCTTACCCCTGATAGTATCCAAAGATTTACTTACAATTTGTGGGCGTATTTATTTTTTCTATAAAAATTGGCATATCTTACATTTTTTCCGTAAACGCTTTGCAGAGTGTCGAATATTGGGTTGACACTAGTTAAGTTAAAATTTGTAAATAGTAGATTTAAGGGAGGCAATCAAATTTCATGCAATTAGCTGAGTTAGAAGCAAAAACACTGCAGGAACTGCAAGAGATGGCCCGTGAGCTGCATATTGAAAATTATTCAAAGTTTCGCAAACGGGAATTAATTTTTGAACTGTTAAAGGTCTTAGCCATGAAGGAAGGATTAATTTTTTCCCAGGGAATTTTGGAAATCCTCCCCGATGGATTTGGGTTTTTACGGGTGGAGAACTATAGTCCCGGCCCGGAAGATATTTATGTTTCCGCTTCCCAAATCCGCCGCTTCAATTTGCGTACCGGCGACCTGGTTTCCGGTCAGGTGCGCCCCCCAAAAGATAATGAAAAATACTTCGCTTTACTGCGGGTACAAGCAGTCAATCTGTGCGATCCGGATTCCTTGCGCATTCGAAATCATTTTGAAGAATTGACGCCAATCTATCCTCAAGAACGGATCCGTTTGGAGACAACCGCGAAAGAAACCGCCATGCGGTTGGTCGATACTATGGCGCCGATCGGCAAAGGCCAACGCGGGATGATCGTCGCTCCTCCCAAAGCCGGTAAAACCACCCTCCTCAAAAAAATCGCCAACAGCATTACCACTAATCATCCCGAAATTACCCTGATTGTCTTATTGATTGACGAACGTCCGGAAGAAGTGACGGATATGTCCCGTTCGGTCAGCGGGGAAGTGATCAGTTCCACTTTTGACCTGCCGGCGGAGAATCATGTGCGGGTGGCGGAATTGGTCTTGGAGCGCGCCAAACGGATGGTGGAAGTCGGTCGTAACGTGGTGATTTTGCTGGACTCGATTACCCGGTTGGCGCGGGCCTATAATTTGGTGGAACCGCCGAGCGGCCGGACTTTATCCGGCGGGGTCGACCCCAGCGCGCTGCATAAACCGAAGCGGTTTTTCGGCGCGGCCCGGAAGATCGAAGAAGGCGGTAGTTTGACCATTATGGCGACGGCCCTGGTGGAGACCGGTTCGCGTATGGATGAAGTGATCTTTGAGGAGTTTAAAGGGACCGGCAATATGGAGTTGCATTTAGACCGCAAACTGGCGGACCGGCGGATTTTTCCGGCCATCGAAATTATTAAGTCCGGCACCAGAAAAGAAGAATTACTCCTCGCTCCGGAAGAACTGGAGTGTACCTGGGTCTTGCGTAAAGTACTCGGCTCGTTGGGCCCGGCGGAAACGATGGAACTGTTACTGGACCGGCTCAGCCATTCCAAATCCAATGTCGAGTTGCGTGAGATGATTCTCACCTCGACATTTGCGGAAAATGTGTTGAAAAAACGGAATAACGGCAATAGTTCTTTAAAGAATACTTGAAAATTGCTTAAAAAGGGCGAACGGATAAGCTAATTTATGAAAACCGGCAAATTGGGAAGGATACAAGGGTATACCTTCCCTTGTTTTTTGGGAGGAGATCGGGTACAATATAGTCAGAAAAGGTCAGAGGTGAAAACGTGAGAAATTTAGCGGATTTCATTGAACAGTATTTAACCGGCATTTTGGAGCGCCAGTCCCCAATAGAACTGCAACGGCAGGAATTGGCGAAGATGTTTCGCTGCGCTCCTTCGCAGATTAATTATGTTTTGGAAACCCGTTTCACCTTTGAACGGGGTTATTTGGTGGAGAGCAAACGGGGCGGCGGCGGGTATATCCGCATCAGACAGATTCCCTGGCGGACTGGGGGGAGCTGGCCGCAGATTGTGGCGGAGATTATTCCGCCGTCAATCAAGGAGGCGGAGTTGGAAGCGGTTTTGGCGGATCTGGTCCACAGACAATTATTGGAACTTGGGGAAGCCCGGTTGTGTTTGGAATTGATCCGGCGCGATTTGCACGATTTACCGGCGGAATGCGGCGATTATGTCCGTTCCCGGTTTGTCAGGACGGCGGTGTTGTTAATTCTAAGTATTAAAAATAATGAGTAAAATCAAATGGGGTGAGAAAAATGTTATGTGAAAGATGTCAGCAAAGGCCGGCGACAGTGCATTTGACCAAAATTGTCAACTTTGAAAAGACCGAACTGCATTTGTGTGAAGTCTGCGCTAAACAAGCCGGTAGCGAATTGGGAATTTTGATCGAACCGAATTTTTCGTTTCAAAATCTGATTGCCGGTCTCTTGGAAGGCGATTTGGATTTTCATCAGCAACCGAGCGTTACCAAACCGATCTGTTGTCAGAGTTGTGGTTTGACCTTTTCTGATTTTCGCAAAAACGGGCTGCTGGGTTGTGGCGATTGTTATCATTATTTTCGGGAGGGGATGGAACCGTTGCTCAAAAAGATGCACGGTAGCACCACTCATACGGGAAAAGTCCCGATCCGCACCGGCGGCAAAGTCCGGTTGCGCAAGGAAATTGACGATTTAAAACACCGGTTGCGGCAGGCGGTAGCGCAAGAAGATTATGAGACTGCGGCCCGGTTGCGCGATGAAGTGCGCCGACGCCAAGAGGAACTTTAAGGGAGGGGAGCCATGATGAAGCAGGAAGTAATGAAGGATTTGTTACCGGAGTGGGTTAAATCGGAGGGCGAAGCCGGAGATGTCGTCATCAGCAGCCGGGTTCGTCTGGCCCGGAACTTGAAAGGGTTTCCCTTTCCCAACTACGCGGATGAGAAACAATTAATGCAAATTGCCACCGCCATCAAAACGGCGGTGCAAGGCCAAAGGGAGTTTGGCAGTTTGCAATTGGTGCCCATTGAAGAACTTTCTTCCAATGACCGTCTGGTTTTGGTGGAGAAACATTTGTGCAGTCCGCAGTTTATTGAAAATCCGCATTTGCGGCTGCTGTTGCTCAATCAGGAACAATCGGTGAGCGTCATGATTAATGAAGAGGACCATTTACGGATTCAGACGCTGACCCCGGGCAATTCCTTGGACCAATCCCTGGAGATGGCCAACCGGGTGGATGATTATCTGGAAAAGACGTTGGAATATTGTTTTGATGAAAGCTGCGGTTATTTGACCGCCTGTCCGACCAACGTCGGGACCGGGATTCGGGCCTCTTTAATGCTCCATTTACCGGGTTTAACCATGGTCGACCAGATTAAGCGGGTACTCGCCTCCCTGATCCATGTGGGGATGAATATCCGCGGTCTCTATGGCGAAGGTACGGAGTCGCTCGGCAATATTTATCAAATTTCCAATCAGGTGACCCTGGGGCATTCGGAGGAGGAGTTGACCAGTAACTTAAAGAGTATTTGCCGTCAGGTGATCGAGCAGGAGCGTAATGTCCGGGAAGCCCTGCTCAAAGATTCCAAATGGCAACTGGAAGACCGGTTGTGTCGTTCTTTTGGGATCTTAACCCAGGCCCGGCTGTTAAACGCCCAGGAAGCGTTGAAGCTACTGTCGGATGTAAAACTGGGGGCGGGACTGGGTATAATACCGCAAATCAACAGAGTGGCGATTAAAGAATTAATGTTTTTAATCCGGGCTTCGATCTTGCAAAAAATCAGCGGCAAAGAGATGACTGCCCTGGAACGGGATTACTACCGGGCCCAGATTGTCCGCGATAGACTGAAAATTAAACGAGGTGATAACGATGTTTGAACGTTTTACGGAACGCGCCCGTAAAGTAGTTTTTTTAGCCCAACAGGAAGCGGCGCGCCTGGGCCATAATGTGGTGGGTACCGAACATTTGCTGTTGGGACTGGTGGCCGAAGGTGACGGTGTCGCCGCTAAAGCCCTGGAAGTCTTAAATATCAATTTAAAGGCCATCCGGCAGGAGATTGAGAAGATTATCGGGGTCGGTGAACCGAACCCGTTTGGCGACATTCCGTTTACCCCCCGGGCGAAGCGCGTCCTGGAGCTGGCGATTGAAGAAGGACGTCAAATGGGGCATAACTATGTCGGGACGGAGCATATCCTCTTGGGTTTGATTCGGGAAGGCGAGGGCGTCGCCGCCCAGGTTTTGCGTAATCTGGGGGCGGAATTGGAGACCGTCCGCAAACAGGTACTGACCTTGTTAGGGGGTTCCAAGTTCGGCAACGGGCCATCCCATGTTAAAGGCCCAACCAAGACTCCGAACTTGAACCAGTTTGGCCGGGATTTGTCGGAACTGGCCAAAGTGGCGAAGTTGGACCCGGTAATTGGGCGCGAAAAAGAGATTGAACGGGTGATTCAAGTTTTATCGCGCCGTACCAAAAACAATCCGGTGTTAATCGGCGAGCCGGGGGTGGGGAAGACGGCGATTGCCGAAGGCCTGGCCCAAAAGATTGTCAAGGGTGACGTGCCGGAAATACTGTTAAATAAACGGGTGGTCACTTTGGATATGGGTTCCATGGTTGCCGGCTCGAAATACCGGGGTGAGTTTGAAGAACGGATGAAGAAAGTGATGGAGGAGATCCGGAGCGCCGGCGACGTCATCCTTTTTATCGACGAGATGCATACTATAATCGGGGCGGGAGCCGCCGAAGGGGCGATTGACGCCTCCAACATCTTAAAACCGGCGCTCGCCCGGGGGGAATTGCAGTGCATTGGCGCCACCACCCTCGATGAATACCGGAAGCACGTCGAGAAGGACGCTGCCTTGGAAAGGCGGTTCCAACCGATTGTGGTGGGAGAGCCTTCCAAAGAGGAAGCCAAGTTGATCCTGGAGGGGCTGCGCGACCGGTATGAAGCGCATCACCGGGTCAAGATCACCGATGCGGCGATTGCCGCCGCGATTACACTTTCGGATCGGTATATCACCGACCGGTTTCTGCCGGACAAGGCAATCGACTTGATTGACGAAGCCGCCTCCCGGGTACGGTTACAGACAACCATTACCCCTCCGGATTTGAAAAAGTTGGAGGAAGAGTTGGAACGGATCCAACAAGAGAAGGAAGCCGCGATTAAAAATGAAGAATTTGAAAAAGCCGCCCAAATCCGGGATCAAGAGCAAAAGGTGCAACAGAAATTGGAAGGCTTGCGGAATGAGTGGAAAAACCGGCGCGGCCTGGCGGAAGCGACCGTGACCGAGGAGGAGATCGCTTATGTGGTTTCCGGCTGGACCGGGGTCCCGGTGACCAGATTACGGGAAGAAGAGACCGAACGGCTTTTAAAGTTGGAAGAGATCTTGCATGGACGGGTAGTCGGCCAGAAAGAAGCGGTGGAAGCAGTCTCCCGGGCCGTACGTCGGGCGCGGGCCGGTCTGAAAGATCCGAAACGGCCGATTGGTTCGTTTATCTTCCTGGGACCGACGGGTGTGGGCAAGACCGAGTTGGCCCGGGCCTTGGCTGAAGCTTTGTTTGGCGATGAAAACGCGATGATTCGGATTGATATGTCGGAGTATATGGAACGGCATACGGTTTCGCGCCTGGTGGGATCGCCGCCCGGTTATGTCGGATTTGAGGAGGGCGGTCAATTGACCGAAAAAGTACGGCGCAAACCGTACTCGGTGGTTTTGTTTGATGAAATTGAAAAAGCCCATCCCGAAGTCTTCAATATTCTGCTGCAGGTGCTTGAGGATGGACGGCTGACCGACTCCCACGGCCGGATCGTTGATTTTCGCAATACGGTGGTGATTATGACTTCCAACGTCGGCGCCAATCTGATCGAGCGTTCCGGACCGATCGGTTTTGAAATTCCCCGGACTGCCGAGGACGACCATTATCAAAAGATGAAGGCCAATATCCTGGACGAGTTGAAACGCACTTTCCGACCGGAGTTTTTGAACCGGATCGATGAAGTGATCGTCTTCCACGCGTTAAATCAGGAAGAGATTGCCGCGATTATCGATTTAATAGCTAAACCCTTGCTGCAGCAGTTGCAGGAACGCGGGGTCACCTTGATTTTATCTCCCGCCGCCCGGGAATTATTGGCCAAGGAAGGTTTTGACCCGGCTTTTGGCGCGCGGCCACTACGGCGGGCGGTGCAACGGTTGATTGAAAATCCCCTCTCCGAAGAGTTGCTCAAGGGTAATTTAAAGGCGGGGACGACCATTCGGGCGGAAGTGGCGAACGGTAAATTGACTTTTAAAACCGAAGGTTAATAAATTCCTCTAATGAAAAGCGGTGAAAATGACGAAGATCTAAAAGAATTCATTTACAACAGCGATTCATTAGAGGAGGATACGGATGAGAGTAGAATTCATTAATCCCTTTGTTTCAGCAGCTTATAAGGTGCTTGAAAATATGGGAAATCAAAAAATTGAAAAAGGAAAGCTGGCGGTGAAGTCTTCGCCGGTAGCCGGGGCGGAAGTCAACTCGCTGATTGGGGTGACCGGCGATGTGAAAGGCCAGGTTTTGTACAGCATGACGGAGCAGACTGCGAAAAAGCTGGCTGAGACGATGCTGATGGGGATGCCGGTGACGGAGTTTGACGAATTGTGTAAAAGCGCCATTAGTGAACTGGGCAACATGATTACCGGCAATGCCGCTTCCGAATTAAGCAACGCCGGGATTAACTGCATTATCACTCCGCCGAGTCTGGTAATGGGCAACAATGTCATGGTCTCTTTCAAAGACGCGCAGATTTTGATCATCCCGCTCATAACCGATTTTGGGGAGTTTACGATTTATGTGGCATTAACGGATTAGGGTGAAAATACGTTAGTAGTTACACTCACAGTCTTGTGCCCGGCGCAGTCAGAAGCATGGACGTTAGAGGGAAGGAGCAAGTGAACTCATTTTCATTCGTTTTTGCGTTCTTCCGGAGGCTTGATGTCTGGAAGCTGGATCAAAGCGTCAAATTTTTGGCAGTTTAAGCGAACGTTGACTTCCAGCCTCCAGTCTCCAGCCTCCAGCTTCTAGCGAGGAGGTGCCGTTTTGGAGCTACAGGAAGTCAAAATCAGCGTGCAGGAATTGTTGCGGGCGGCGTTTCACCCCCGGGATTTGGGCGGGGGAGTCGCCGCCGGACGGCTGCTGGAAGGGACACGGGGGCACCAATTGGCGCGGTCGCGGCGCGACCCGGATTATCAGACGGAAGTGCCGGTTAGATATATTTATGAATGGGAAACCTACCGGTTAATCGTGAGCGGCCGGGTTGATGGCTGGCAGGAAACAGGCGCCGAAATTATGGTGGAAGAGATCAAGACCACTTATTTGCCGCCGGCAACGTTGGAATTGGAACTGGGGTCGTTGCCGGAAATCCAATTAAAGCTCTATTTGTTTTTTGTCATGGTCGGCCACCCGCAGCATCGGGTTAGCGGGCGGTTGACCTATTTGAATCTGGATAATTTAGCTGAAAAGTCATTTAAGGTAACGATAACCATCACTGAAGGGCAGGCATTGTTGGAACAACTGGCGCTGCCTTATTTGATGTCACTTCGCGGCCAAGACCGGTGGGTGCGGACCCGGGACGCGTCTTTGACCGAGTGGCAATTTCCGTTTCCCGACCGCCGCGTCGGTCAGGACGAACTGATGGCAACGGTCCGGCAAGCGTTGACCGCCGAACGGGACCTGTTGGTGGAAGCGGCCACCGGAATAGGGAAAACTGTGGCTATTTTATATCCGGCGTTAAAAAGTTTGGCGGACGGCGGGCGGTTGGCGCCGGTCTTCTTTTTAACAGCTAAAACCGTGGGCAAGGAGATTTTAAAGCAGACGCTGGTCCGGGCGGCCGCGCAAGGAGTCCGGTTGCGGACCGTCTTTATCGAAGCCCGGGAACGGGTCTGTCCGTTTGGAAAAGCCCGTTGCGAACCGGCAGCCTGCCCTTACGGGGTCGATTATTATACCAAAGCCCGCTTAAATATGGCGGAACTGTTGCGGCAGGAGCTGATGACTGCCGAGATTATAGCCGGGCATGCCCGGGCCTGTCAGGCCTGCCCTTTCGAATTATCTTTGGATGCGGCTTTGCAGGCTGATTTGATTGTGGCCGATTACAACTATTTATTTGATCCCGGAGTTTATTTACGCCGTTTTTTCAGTGAGGGCAGCCGCAATTATCTGTTTTTAATCGATGAAGCCCACAATCTGGTCGCCCGGGGCCGGAAAATGTATACGGCGGAGCTGGCCGAAGCGGATTTGAGCCGTCTGAAAAGTTTGATTCCGGGGGAATCGCGGCCTTTACAGACGGCCATTCGGGCGCTCGCAGCCTACTTTGAAGGATGGCGGGTGGAACTGGAGGACGAGCAAAGCCGGGGTTTGCGTCTGGCGCAACTGCCCGACCTGCTGTTGCCCGAATTACAGCGGTTGGTAGCGTTAATGGGGGAATTTTTGAGCAATAACCCTCATTTTAGCCGACGGGAGCAGTTGCTGCCGCATTTTTTCAAATTGCTCGGTATGGCCCGGATTGCCGCCGGGTTAAACCGGGATTATGCGATTTATGTTACCGGGGCTGACGTCAACCGTCTGAAATTAAGGTTGTTTTGCCTCAATCCCGGTCCGTTGTTACGGCAACGCCTGAATAGAGGCAGAATGGCCATTTTCTTTTCGGCCACCTTAAGCCCGCGGCAATATTTTCAGGAATTGCTGGGTAGTCGGCCGGATGCCCTTTATCTGCAGTTAGCTTCGCCTTTTCCCCAGGAGAACCGGCTTTATCTACATATTCCCGAAATTGATACCCGTTACCGGGCCCGCGCTCAGACAGCGGTAAAATTAGCCCGCTGCATTACGGATTTTGTCAGTGCGCATACCGGCAATTATTTGGTCTTTTTCCCGTCATATCAATATTTGCAGGCGGTGGAGCCGTTCGTCAGACAGTCCGGCGGCGCCCGGGTTGCGGTCTTTAGTCAAGTCGCCGGGATGTCCGATGCCGCCAAACAATTGTTTTTGAATTCACTGGTTCGGACCGACACGAGCCGTTCCCAATTGGGACTGGCGGTTTTAGGCGGGATGTTCGGCGAAGGAGTCGATTTTCCTGGCGCGGCCTTAATTGGCGTGTTGATTGTCGGCCCGGGCCTGCCCATGGTCAACGAAGAGCAGGAACTGATCCGGGAATATTTCGAAGAACGCAACGGGGCGGGTTTTTTCTACGCCTATCTGGTCCCGGGTTTGATCCGGGTGATTCAGGCGGCGGGCCGGGTGTTCCGCAGCCCTGAAGATAAGGGGGCGGTGCTCTTAGTCGATGACCGTTTTGGTGATGAACGCTATCAGGAGTTGCTACCGCCGGACTGGTTTATGCCCGGGCGCGCTTTTTCCGATGCCGACTATCGGCAGACGTTGGCGGCGTTTTGGGATGAGTAATCTTAACAATGGCAATGCACATTACTTGCATTTTTTATCCCATTCACCTCGCATCTTATAAACTCCTGCGAAATACAAGACTGTTTCCGTCTTTATCAATTACTCCGGCCTTATATTGCGCTAGCAAGTCTTTTTTTAAAATAATCATTTGATTTCGTCGTGTCTGCTTTTCGTAGGCCGTTACCTGGCAAGACCCACACCACTGTCAATGCAAAGTCGGGTGAATATGCTCTTGGAGCCGAGCGCCGTACTTATAAGAATGAGGAGTAAGTCTAACGAATCCAGAAGGATGATTAAAAATATGAATACCAAAATCCATATTAAACAGTTTTTGAATAATTTTGTTAGAAAGCCAGAGCAGGACAGATGGGAATCATTAATTAATATGGGTAAAAATGAAAGGCTGAAACTTGCAGATTTTCAATTTATATGTGATAAAAAAATATGTAAAACCTTTAGTGGGTATTCAGAAAAGGTACTATTGGAAAAATGCAAAGAATTTTTAGATAGAGAAGTAGTTATTGTACGTGGCGGGCATGATTCAAAACCGGGTGTGTTTTGTTCTTATTTAAAGGATTTTTTAAAGATGGACGACTTTTTGGAAGGTTTTGTCTCGATTATTCCTGGTCAATTTGTTTTGGTATTTGACCATGAAGGGTATATAACTGTTTGTGATGCAAGAGAAAAATAATTAGTGCGATCAAAGTAAAGTTGGGCGAAAAAATGTTTATTGATGTAAGAACATTATACTCATGATTAAAAAGATAAGGAGACGTTTCCTGCTGTTATTGTATATGGATCCGGATGGGTTTGCTGCTTGCTGAGACGATGAACATCAGCGACAAAACCATTTCCAAATGGGAACGCGGCTTAGTCACGAATATGCATTCTTAAAAAAATTGAGACTTTAGGATTTACTTAGGTCTTAAGTCCCATAATCACGCCGGGTACCTGCAGCAACGGACTGTCGCAACGATCCAAATTATTGTTAATTTGGGTTAAAACCAAAAAATATGTCAAGAAAAGTTTAAAAAACGCCGAATAAAATATTAAAGTGATTTTTGCAACTTAAGATACAGGTGATGTAATATGCTTAAAATGAATAATGCGGCGTTGACGCCGGGGATGGTTTTGGCTCGGGATGTCTTTGATTTGAAGTCCGGTCTGCTCATTGTCAATGCCGGTGTAACCTTGACCAGCGAATTGATTGCCAAATTGCAGCAATTTCCGCGGGCCGAAATTTATGTGGAACCATTAAACGCCGCGCTTCAGGAAGAACATGAAAAATTATTGGCAGCCAAAATCAATGTCGCCTATCAACGTAATGTGGAACGGGCTAAAAACATCTTGACCAACACGGAAGACGGGGCGCCGGACCCCGCCTTAATTAACCTAATGGTCGGCGATCTGAAAGATCAAATTGAATTGAGTAGTAATGTAATCTTGAATTTAAGCCATATCAAAGTTTATGCTCACTATTTGTATTTACACGTGGTCAATGTAGCGGCCTTAGCTTTGATTATCGGGAAGCAGTTGCGGTTGAATCCGTCTGACTTGCATGATTTGGGCATGGCGGCTTTATTGCATGATTATGGGATGGTCAAATTGGACCATGCGGTTTATGACCATGACCGGCCGCTTAATGAGGCGGAATGGGAGCAAGTCAAGCGTCATCCCGAATATGGAATGGAAATGCTGCAAGAGATGGACTCAATTTCTCCGGCAATCTTACGGGGCATCTTGGAACATCATGAACGATTGGATGGCAGCGGTTATCCCCGGCAAAAGCGCGGCGCTGAGTTGGGCCTGTTCGGCAAAATAATCGCCATAGCGGATGTCTATGACGCCTGCATTTCGCGGCGCAAGTACCGTGGCCCGTTAACGCCGCATGCCACGTTGAAAATTTTATTGAAAGGGTCCGATTTGTTTGATTTAAGTATTTTAAAGGCTTTTATCGCCGCAATGGCCATCTATCCCATTGGGACTTATGTCCGCCTCAATACCGGTGAAATCGGTAAAGTAGTCGGTTGTAACCCGGATGAGCCGTTTCGGCCGGACCTGAAGCTGTTTCTCGACCGGGACGGGCAAAAAATAATCCCGCCATACCGGATAAAACTGAATGAGCAGGAACAGCGGGAACACTATATCGCCGGCAGTTTGGAAGGCGAAGAGCTGCAGGCTGTACTGGAGCTGGTAGGAGATTAGAAGCGTTTAGTTAATGTGTAAAAAACGGAAGGTTGTTGACATCTTTTTTTGGTTTTTACGGACGATGAATAGAATGACACGCTCGACGGACTCCGTTAGTAATAACGGAGTTTTTTGCATGATAAGGGTTATATCGATTTTGACCGCCCCTTTTTCCAGTAACGTTCACTTCAATCAGGGTTTTTTTTATGTTAAAATTGTAATGTTAGCCGCGAGAGACAGGAGGTGTCGCTTATGAAAGTTGCCAAAAACAACAAAATTTGGGCGGTTGCGGCCGCTTTTTTGGTTACGGTCGGCTTGTTATGCGGCGGTCAGGCGCTCAATGCCAAAGTAAGGGTAGAAAATCCATTGCGCCAACGTTTGAAAGCAATCAAAACCGTAACCGACTTTGCGGTCAAACCGGTGGGCGCCGGTTTACGGCTTAACTTACAACTGAAGCAGAGCCCTGATTTGCAACAGA